>CAZJXN010000171.1:0-6671 GCA_964549655.1 uncultured Saprospiraceae bacterium | reverse complement strand
AATTGATATGATTTTTGTGATGGATGTGATTTATCACATACTTTGCGCCCTCTGCACCTCTGCGGTTAAAAAAATGCTGGGAGAGCAAGAACTTTGCGCCTTTACGCCTTTGCGTGAAAAATATCTGAACCGTAATTGATATGATTTTTGTGATGGATGTGATTTATCACATACTTTGCGCCCTCTGCGGAAAACTCTGCGACCTCTGCGGTTAAAAAAATGCTGTAAGGGCTGCAAAAAGAGACCGTGAGAAAGAGAGACTAAGTGACGAGTAAGGAGAGAAAACAAAATCTGCGGAATCTGCGGGAGACACCCCAAATTTGTCCAATGCTGGCAAACATAGCTGAATTTACATTTAATTAATTCTAAAGAGTTCCATACAAAACGATAAGTCGGTTATCTTTGCAAATTCTAACAACCTCACAGTCAATCAGTATTGAATGTGAGGTTTTTCTTTACCAAAAACCTTTTTTATGAAACAAAGATTTTACGCACTCCTACTGGCACTGGGTTTACTCCCCCTTTTTGGAATGGCGCAACAAGCGGGCGACCTCGCTTTCGTTGGTTTTAATGCCGATGGAGATGATGATTTCGCGGTTGTCACCTTTGTAGATTTAGCACCAAATACCACCCTTTATTTCAGAGACTCCGAATGGAATGGCACGGTGTTCGGCGCGGATGAACAGGCTTTTGCTTGGAATACGGGCGCGACCACAATTCCGGCGGGTACAGTGGTTGCCTTTAATAACTTGTCGGCGGCTTCCACTGCAACTTTAGGTAGCATTCCAAGCAATACGAGTATGGGCTTGGGCAATTCCGGTGAAGCAGTTTTCATTTACAAAGCAGATAGTTTGAATGCAACGCCCACCATTATCACCGCGATTGGCAATGGCAACGAAGCATCCAGTTTTGGTACTTTGATGGGTACAGGTTTAGTGCTTGGTTCTACTGCAATTTTGCTTCCGAATGGCACAGATATTGGCGTTTACAAAGGTGCGAGAAGTGGTTTAGATAAAAATGGATACACCGCCGCGCTCAATAATATCGCAGTAAATTGGATTACCCAAGACGCGACCGGCGACCAGCACAATGATGGCACGGCTCCTGACCTGCCTTTTGATTTGAATCCATTTACATTCGGAAATACAGGCGATGTGACAGCACCAACAATCGTGAGTGTGACCGTTCAATCGGCAAAAATCTGGGCGATTCGATTCAGTGAACCTGTGAACGCAGCATTGGCGGTAGCCGATAGCAATTATTTAATCACGCCTACTTTAACGATTGACTCGCTGCATTACAACGTTGCGACAAATACGGTTTTGTTATATCAAAGCGGCATGAGCAATGGCATAGAATACAGCCTGATTATCAGCGATATAGCTGACACAAGTGGCAATATAATGATCCCTTTCACTGCACATCGTTTGATTTTCAACAGTACGCAACCCAAGTTACTCTTCACGGAAATTATGTACAATGCCGGCGAGAATTTGGACTCGCTGGAGTTTTTTGAAATCATCAACGTTGGTCCTGATACAGCTAATGTGGGCGGCTTGGTCGTGCGCGATGTGAACCCCACCAACGGTGCTGTTGGACAAATCAATTTGGTGTTGCCTTCGCAAAAGCTGGCTCCAAATGGCATTCTACTCGTCGCTCCTGACGGCGATGGTGCGCGCAATTTTTACAATAAAACATTTATTGATTTAGGCTTTGTCGGCAACGCACTCGGCAATGGTGGCGAGGCATTGGTTATCAAAAATAGTTTGGGTGTCGTGATTGATTCGGTGAATTATGATGATGTCGCCCCTTGGCCCACGGCAGCAGATGGCACCGGACCTTCCTTGGAGCGCAAAAATTTAACCGGCAATTCTTCAGATGCAGCCAACTGGCGCGCTTCGACGACTCCAGCCGACACGATTCCAAGCACTAATATTCTGGCTTCTCCGGGCACGTTCACGTCGTTTGCAGCTGCTACCATTGCGTTTGCGAAAACGCACAGTGTTTTTACAGAAGGACAAAGCAATGCTACCATCGTTCTAAATATTGACCAAGCACCGCAGCAGACCGTTACCGTGCAACTTCAAACGATCAATTTGACCGTCAATACGCTTCAGGAATTGAGTGCTGTTGTTACGCAACTTACTTTTCCAGCAGGCACGAGTCAATCCCAAAATATTCAATTTAATATATTGGATAATGCCACGGTGCAGGCGGACCGCTATTTTGCGATTCGGTTGAGCACGATTACGAATGGCGTTGCGGGTGATGTAAAGGAACACATCGTTTACATCAAAGATAATGACCAACCGGCTATCGTCGGCACGAAAGAAATTCAACTAAAATATGAAAATAGCTACGCTATTGGTGACGGCGGTTCAGCGGAAATTGTCGCGTTTGACAGCATTTCCAATCGCCTTTTCGTGGTCAATTCTACCCAAAACAAGCTGGAAATCCTGAATTTCAATGGTCCAAAAGCGGTTACAAAATTTAAGACGATTGACATGGCGGCGTATGGCATTGGTTTGCAAAGTGTGGCGGCTAAAAATGGCTTATTGGCAGTCGCGGTGGATGTCGCTAATTTTGGCAATGGTAAAGTCGTTTTTTTTAATGCGAATGGCGATTTTCAAAAACAAGTAGAAGTCGGCAACCTGCCGGATATGGTCACGTTTACACCCGATGGCAAACAAGTGCTGACCGCCAATGAAGGACAACCCAATAGTACTTACACGATTGACCCGGAAGGCAGCGTTTCAGTTATCAATTTGCCTGCAAATATCGCCGATTTGAAGCAAGCAGACGTGACCACGATTCGATTTAATAATTTTGACGCCATTTTGGAAGATTTGAAAGAAGAAGGATTGCGCATTTATGGTCCGAACGCGACGGTTTCCAAAGATTTAGAACCAGAATACATTGCTGTGTCGCCCGACAGTCGCGTGGCTTGGGTCACCTTGCAAGAAAATAATGCGATTGCTACGATTAGTTTGGAAGCGTTGTTTGTCATAGAAATCGTGCCGCTTGGATACAAAGATTACAGCCTTTCCAAAAATACCTTGGACGCCTCTGACCGCACCGATAGTGTATTATTTGCCAATTATCCCATTTTTGGAATGTACCAGCCCGATGCGATTGCAACCTTCAGGGTAGGCGGCAGAAACTACCTGATCACTGCCAACGAAGGCGACGCGCGCGAGTATGATGCGCTCGAAGAAGAAGTAGCTTTTGGTAGCCCAGGTTTTAAGCTGGATTCGATTGCCTTTCCAAATGGTGCGATTTTGAAGTCGAATGTCGCACTCGGACGTTTGAACGTGACCAACCAACTCGGTGATTTTGATGGCGATGGCGATTTTGATGCGGCTTATACGCTCGGCGGTCGCTCGTTCAGCATTTTAGACAATAATGGAAATCTGCGCTACGACAGTGGCGACGAATTTGAACGCATCACCGCAGCCGATCCAACGTATAAAACTTTGTTCAACGCCAGCAACCAAAATAACACCCGCAAAAACCGCAGCGACAACAAAGGTCCAGAGCCAGAAGGCGTTACAACGGCAGTTATCAACAATAAAGTGTATGCGTTCATCGCGTTAGAGCGCACCGGCGGCGTGATGGTGTACAATGTGACCAATCCAGACAGTGCTGTTTTTGTACAATACATCAACAACCGGGATTTGGGACCGAACGAAGGCGGCGACCTCGGACCGGAAGGTTTGATCTACCTCTCTCCGTCTGCCAGTCCAAACGACACGGCGATGCTCATCGTTGCCAATGAAATCAGTGGCACTTTGACGTTCTACCAATTGAGCGATCTGCTAACGGCAGTGGACGATATTCGGAAAACGCCTACTGCGTTGATTGCTTTCCCAAATCCAGCCAGCAGCCAAGTTTTCTTGGAGCGCGAAGACGATTATAAAATCATTGATATGCAAGGTAGAATCGTACAAAACGTTCAAAGACAGAACGTTCTGGATGTGAGCCATTTATCGAATGGTATTTATTTTGTGGTAAGAAAAGATGGCGCGGTGGCGAAAGTGGCGGTGCAACGGTAATAATTTGCTGATGTGTCAATATGCTGATTTGCTAATGTAGCCGTAAATGGAGGCGCAATAAGTTAACCTAATGTTGCTTTCTCATTGGAGCGCAATGTTTGAAATTCGGGGGCGAGTCGCTCCCGAATTTTTTATTATTTTCTGATTGCTTTCAAACGTTTTTCTGTTTCTTGAATCTGCTTTTGCAATTGAAATCGCTGGGCTACGTCGCTCAATTTGGCGTGTTCCAATCGTAAAAAATTGAGTTTTTCTACTAAAAGCTGCTCCTCATCTCTACGTCCTTCCAAATCCAAATCCTCCCATCTTCTCATCCTCCTATCTTTCTTAAAATCAATTCCCGTTTTCTTTAAAATATCCCGAATGTCTACCTTTTTCCGACTCATTTGACAACGTTCATCATATTCTCCATCATTGAGTAACTCCACTAAATAATCATAATTGAAAAAATACGGCACTTTCGCTTCGCTACAAACCGCACACGAACACGGCACTTTCTTCTCCACCTGCAAATTCGCATAATTCGACTTCCGATGAATGTCGTCCACCTCGTCCAAAATACGATTCAATAAATCCGCTCGTTTATCGCCACTCACTTCTATCGCAATTTTATTCTCCGCATATACCTCTCTGGCGAAAGCCCGCGCTTTATACTGTGAGAAAATCACCGCGTCGTTCCAGACATTTTTACCTTCAATTTTCTCGTGCAAGCGACAGGTGAGGCGCGTGATGATACCCTTGGGCATAAATTTGTATTCGTACTCCACCCGCGTAGCTTGCGGTTCGTTCCAGCCATACGATTGCTGCTCGGCGGGCAGGCGCTGCGGCACCATATAGTTGCGGCTGTCTTTAATCAAATAGCACAGTTCAAAATTTTCCATGATGCGCATGAGCTTGTCGTCCATATCCGCATACGTCTCGTACGACCAAATCCGCGCCAAATCATTTTCTGAAAACTGCCCCTGCTGCGTCACCACCAGCGGATGATACAACAACTCAAACAGCGCATCAATAATCCACTTGGGATTGAGAAACACAAATTTCCGCAACACCGCATCGTCCTTGAAATGCAGGCACACGCCCAAAATCGTAAACGTCGTAGCAATATCCTGCATCACATCGGAGTCGTCCACTTGCGCGGCGCGACACAAATCCTGATAGTCCTTCCAAGTAATGTAATGCTTTTCTTGGGCAGCAAGCTCCAGCGCCTCGCGCACCCGCACGTAGGAGGTTGGATACTCCTTGCCGATGTGCGGCAACTGCAAAGCATGATGAATAATCGCTTCTTTCAGATTTTTAAAACGCCCGTCACTACTGGCTTTCGACAAATCCACCTGCTGAAACGGATTCACCACATTATCAAAGCGCTCCCGAATCGCGGCGGCATTTTTAATCGGCTCGGAGTGCCCTGCAATCTCATTCTGCACAATCAGCACCGGACCTTTTCCGCCCAGCATCTCGATGATATTGAGCCAATACTGAAAATTTGGATTCTGCTCGCGCTCATTGGTCACCAGCGCATACAGCGAGCTCCCCGTGAGAAAAAACTGATGCGCATAATGCTGCACATTCTGCCCGCCAAAGTCCCAGATATTGAGTCGAAAGTCCTCGCCGCTATTGGTTTTGCAATCCAATTGCGTGACATCTATGCCACGGGTCGTATCTTCGGGCTCCGGCATTTTTTCATTTACATTATGCAGTTTTCGTTTGAGCGAAGTCTTACCCGCGCCGCCTTGTCCAACGATGAGGAGCTTGGCTTCCATGAGTTTTTGCGCGCCTTTTTCTTTTTCTGCAAAGTAGCGGAGGATGGCGGCGTTGCCTTGTTGAACAATTTCAAGGGGGAGATTGGTTAGAGGGTTGTTGTGTAAAAAAATACTGCCATATTTTATTCCGCCAGTATTGTTAGACTCTATCCCTCTGCCCTTATAATATTCTATTCCAATATCACTGCTATATTTTATTTTATCATTAATTATTCTAAAATATGAAAAGATGCCGCGCGCATATTCTACTATGTAACTCTCATTGAAAACACGATTTTTCTTAATCAAATTTAACAATGGGTAAATATTTTTAATAAGATTATCACTAATTCCTAAATACGTTAATTGACTTAGATTTTCTAAAGGTCGGATGTCTTCAATATGATTGCCATCTAATGCCAACCCTTTTAAGCTAATCAGCTTTTCCAAAAAACCAATATCTTCGATTTTGTTATTATTGAGAGCTAAAGTATTTAGATTAATTAAATTTTCTAAATGACTAAAATCACGAATTTTATTATTGCCAAGGTTTAAAAAAGTCAAGCTGTTTAATACTTGCAAAGGGCTAACATCGCTGATTTCATTTCCGCTGAGGTCTAAAGATGTTAGGTATCTCAATTCAGACAATGCTTTTGGAATCTTCATCAATCCTTTATCACTCAAATCTAATGCTCCCGTCTTTTCTTTTTTTTCCTTTTTAATTAATTCTGATGCAGTAGGTAGTATAAAATCTTTTGGATTAAATAGAAATTCTTCTTTACTCATTTCCAAACATTTTTAGCCATCCCTTCTGTTCCCTTTTCAGAAGCACGAAGGAAGATGTACAATTCGCTGCTAAAATTATAAAAAGTGCTTAGAT
>CAZJXN010000170.1:0-10891 GCA_964549655.1 uncultured Saprospiraceae bacterium | reverse complement strand
AGGTGAAGGTGAAGGTGAAGGTGAAGGTGAAGGTGAAGGTGAAGGTGAAGGTACGGAAATTATGAATATAAGAGTATTGGTGGTGGAAGATGTTAAGCTCAATCAATTATTGATGAGAACAATATTAGATGATTTCAATTTCGTATGTGATATTGTAGAGAATGGAAAAATAGCTATTGAAAAACTACAAACCAATACCTATGATATTATTCTGATGGATTTGCAGATGCCAGTAATGAATGGATTTGAAGCAACGGAACATATCCGCAATAAAATGAATTTACAAATCCCCATCATTGCATTAACTGCCGATGTAACCACCGTGGATGTAGAAAAATGCAAAGCCGTAGGCATGAATGATTATATTTCTAAACCGCTTGACGAAAGAATATTATATAGCAAAATAGTTGAGTTATTAAAAGGATAGACCTATTGATAAACCTTTGGACAGAAAGCAGGGCAGCACACAACAGCAGCTACCCAAAGGGCGGGGTTTCGTGTTCCAAAGACAGATTTGTAGTTAATGGAAGTTTAGTTTTTCAAATCAAGTTTTGTGGTAAAAGTCTCGCCCTGCTGGTAGCCCCCAAATCGTTATGCGCAATTAAAACAAACCAGTAAAAAGAAAAATAGGTTAGGACTAAGAACAACTATTTATAAAGTTGGGGACATTAAAATAGCAAGCGCGTGGTATTCAAAGGCATTTGAAAGGGAACCCTATTTTGACGAACTCTATTATGTTGGACTCCATATAGGCGGATACGAATGAGGACTTCAACCGTTAAAGACCCATTCGGCAACGTTATTGGTGTAATTTATAACCTTCATTTTTAAACGAAACGAATAAATAAAATGGCTTCTGACCAAAAGTTTGTGGATTTTGTCTTGGAGCAAATTGAAAATGCAGGAGAAATAACTGCCAGAAAGATGTTTGGTGAATATGGAATTTACTCAGATGGAAAAATATTCGGACTAATTTGCGACAATAAACTATTCATAAAACCAACAAAATCAGGACGAGCGTTTATGGGCGAAGTGGTTGAAGCACCTCCATACGAGGGTGCAAAACTAAGTTTCCTAATTGAAGACAAACTTGAGAATAGGGAATGGTTGAGTGAATTGGTTAGAATTTCAGTAAAAGAGTTACCAATGCCAAAACCAAAAAAGAAGAAGAAATAAGGGGCTATAACAGCACCTACCCAAAAGGCAGGGTTTTTCCCGATGAAAAATCAGGACAGGCTGTGTTCCAAAGACAGATTTGTAGTTAATGGAAGTTTAGTTTTTTAAATCATGTTTTGTGGTAAAAGTCTCGCCCTTCGGGTAGCTGCGAAACGTTGTGCGCGACTTTATTTGACACTCTCTAACAATACAATAGAAAAATGTTATTTAAATCAAGTAATTCAATAGGGACAATTCACAAAAACAATTGGGATGTAAAAACCGAATTGCATAATTGGACTATTACAAATGATACAAAGTACAAAGAACTCAAATTAAAATCACCGCATTTTCATGACGACTACCAGATTGGCTTCGTAACAAAAGGAGTAATTGAGAATAAGTACAAAAAGTCAAACGAATTAATTAACACTAAAAGACTTTATGTAATTAAACCAAACGAAATCCATTCAGAAAATTTAGTTTATGAAAGTAATTTGGAGTTTACTTTTATGTTTATTCCTTCATCAACAATAGAGAATATAATCAATGATATAACAGGCTCATCCAACAAGAAGGATTGCTTTAATAATTTACTTTTAGACAATAAAGCTAATTCCCAACAATTAAAAATTGCTTATGATTTGTTTGCTTCATTCAGACAAAATGATACTCTTGCATTTCAAACTAACCTTTTAAACTTTGTTGAAAACGAGTTAATAATATCAAATGAAGGAAATATCAGTGCTATAAAATTTGGGAAAGAAGAAAGGGTTGTAGAATTTGTAAAAATGTACTTGCAAGAACATTATTGTAACGAGGTTTCTTTAGATGAATTGGCTACAGGAGCGTGTATGAGTAAGTTTCATTTGGCACGCACTTTTTTAAAAAAAACGGGAATGACAATACATCGTTTTCAGACAAATCTCAGAGTTTGTAAAGCCAAAGAATTATTAGTAAAAGGTTTAAACCCTGTAAATGTTGCAATGGAGCTTGGTTTTTCAGACCAAGCCCATTTTAGCAACACTTTTAAACGGTTTACATCCCAAACCCCTTCTCAGTTTTATCTGAGAAAATAATTTAAGACCAAAATTCATCAAAGGCATATTGGTCATCTTCAAAAGATTGACCCATTGTAATCTTTCCATTAAGAACCTCAAAAACCAAAGCTCTGTTATAAGTAAATGCTTTACCATTGCGTACAGCGGTTTCTGCTACAACAGTATGAATATGATTTTCATGAACCATCCAAGCCAATGTGCCTACAATTTTGTGTGTGCCATTGCTTAAATCGGACATTTTTTTTAATAAAGCAATTACCCCGTTTGGCGTTTTATGTTCCCCCGAAATGAGGCTTTTGCCTCTTAATGTCATCACAATATCATCAAACAATAATCCCTTCGCTTCATCAATATTTCCTTCCTGCAACAAAGAAATAAAATTATTCATTGTTTGTACAGCGGGTAAGGATTTGAAATCAGGTGCATCTGAAATAGCAACCATATATTGAGTTTCCATTTGAATAAGTTTAAAAATTGAAAAAATTAATTCCCTAAGAAAGCATCAACACCCGCTTGGTTGGCTTGAAAATGTTCAATTCGGTATTTCTTTCCATTTCTAAATTCAAACAAAATGGTTTCTTCCCATTCATAATGTTCTCCACGCAAATCGGCATAGTTCTTAATAAATAGTACAACTTGGTCATTTTCATTAACCAACCAGTGCATTTCACTAATGCCATAAGAGCCTTGAGTAAGTTCCATTAATTTTCCTAAATAACCCATTACTTCCTGTGGACCTTTATAAGTGCCTGAAAGTATATTATTGCCCGGAACAGTATAAGTAACTTCCGGGTCAAATACTTTACTTCCGTTTGCGTAATCGCCTTTTGCCATTGCAGTCTGGTAATTGTGAACTGCTACTACATTTGGGTGCTCTAAAGCACCCGTTTCAATTGTTGACATTTTTTTAATTTTTAATGTTTGAGATTCGTTTTTGCTCAATGAAATATCCAATAGTTAAGATTGGTAATACAAAAAATAAGCACATGATTAATTGATTGGTTTGAAAACCAAAAACAGTAGGCATTTGGATTCCTCCCTCATCCGCAAATGCAGTTCCGGGAAATAAAATAGCAGGCATTTGTGCTAACCAATACAAAGAGGCAAATAAAGTAGCTTGATTAAGTTTTTCTTTTGCAGAAATATCCCTCCTTATCCATAAAGTATATAAAGAAATTAAACCTAATAAAATACCAAAAATCATAGTTTGAGCATTATGAAATTTTGCGTGTGCGGTCCATTTTGGATTATAAATATGTGTCTCATTCCAATCTGCTAAATATGGAGACACTATCGTGAATATGGCTATAAAGGAGATTAGAAATTTTCCGATTCGCATCTTTTATTTTTATTTAAGATGCAAATTTGGATACCAGTAAATTAAGAACCTTGTAAAAAATTGCTCTTTTTACTATTTGCAAAAAAAATAATTTAAAGAGCGCGAAGAAGGGCTGCCACCAACATTGGGTTTTGTGCAAGTGGGGCTTGACAAGCATCGCTGAACTTTTGCAACTTAACTTGTACATTTGTAGTTAATCAGATACTGGTCCTCCACATCAACACCTGCCTGCCGGCAGGCAGGTTTGTGCAAGGTTCAGTCCCGATAAATATCGGGATGCTTCGTATGAATTTTAGTGGTAAAATTCCCGCCCTTCGCAAAGCGGCAAACCGTTAGCGGTCATTCTAAAAATACCCTGCATCCCAGCTTAAAGGTTTTCCTTTGCCAGCGCAAAGCCTTCGTTGTTGGTATAAACACATACCAAGGGGGGGTTGATGTTAACTTCTACAATAGAAAAGAATACCAGCAGGAGCAAAAGAATTCTGTTCCAGACATCCTGATTCAGTTTTTTAACATGAATAAAAAGTCAACTTTAAATCCCGTTTAAAGTTTTAGTCAGACTCATTGCTTAACCAATAAATTAATATCTATGGCTACCTCATCTCAAACCAATCCCGAAGAAAAGCCCAAAGAGGCCTATGAAATCATGCGTGAACAAATCCAAGCTGGTTTGAAAGAACACAAACGGTCGGATTTGGGGCTGTTTTTGTCTTCTTTGTCGGCAGGTTTGGAAGTAGGATTCAGCATTTTAATAATCGGAATCATCTACACGCTTTTCAAAAATGAATCCTCCGGAGGTCAACTCGCCGTGATGATGGCTTTGGTATATCCGATTGGGTATATTTTTGTCATTATCGGCAGGTCCGAGTTGTTTACCGAGCATACCACGCTGGCTACCATCCCCGTCATGAATGGCGAAGCCACCCTGGGCAGTTTAGCCAAACTCTGGCTTCTTGTTTATGTGGGCAACCTGGCAGGGGGTTATATTTTCGGAAGTATTTCGCTGGTCTTTAACGCGGAAATGCACCTGATTGGAAAAGATTTTTTTTATTTTGTATCGGAAAAGATGCTCAAATACAGCGTAGGTGCCACGCTAATCAGCAGCATTATGGCAGGCTGGCTGATGGGAATGCTTTCGTGGCTACTGAGTTCGGCACAAGATACTTTTAGTCGGGTGGTGATGATATTTTTGGTAACCTTTTTAATAAGCATTGCCGGATTGCACCATTGTATAGTGGGTTCCATAGAGGTGTTTATGGCTTTTTTTGCAGAAGCCAATCAAATAAGCGGGGTTCAGTTTCTCAAGTTTCAGGCACTGGCTACGCTAGGTAATATTATCGGGGGTGTGTTTTTGGTGGCTATTGTTAAGTATGCCCACAGCAGGAGGCATTAGTTTCTTGCTCGCTACCCTTGACCACTTTTTTTCGTGCGAGGGTGATTAGTGAAAGTTATTTCCCGACCATCATTTGATTTTCATACTAAATCATTGAATAGTAGAGTGTGCGATGGTCAAATTATCGCGAAATAAATTGTTAGGTGAACAGCCACTTCAACTCACCGCCGAAGAATTACAGAAATACGTGGGCGAATTTGAAATTGCAAGGGTTGGTGTAAATGTAAAAACTTTTGTCAAAAATAACGTGCTGATGGTGTCCGCTACCGGTCAACCCGAATCCGAACTTTACACGACTAAATTACCTGAATTCAAAGTCAAAAATGTAAAAGGTTATTTACTTGTTTTTGAAATGAAAGATGATAAACCAAATTTAATTAATGTGACTGCACCGGAGGGGTCGTTCGTGGCGACGCGGAAGAAGTAATTACATTTGTATTAACGAAGAGAATTTGCTCATTCGACAAAAACCGTATAAAATTTTGCACAAAAGATTTTATCCGACTAAAAAGTATGACTTTCTTAAAATAATCACATAAATATTTATATTCGTGGATGTTTAAGTTGTTTTTAAATGTCAAACATCCATGAAGATGAAAATTCAGCGCAGCTTTGTTTGTTATTTTTATACGCTTGCAATATTTTTCCCAAGTCTACTTTTGGCACAATCTCCCGTTGGTATTTTTGAAACCAGTGCCGATGTGGGTCCTGTTTTGCAAAAAGGCAGCACTACTTATGATTCCACTGCTCAAACCTATCGGCTCTCAGGTGCTGGCACGAATATTTGGTTTCAAAAAGATGAATTTCATTATGCTTATAAGCCTGTAAAAACAGATTTTATCTTACAAGCAAGAGGCAAATTAATCGGCGCAGGCGTTGATCCGCATCGAAAATTTGGCTGGATGGTACGCAGTAGTCTGGACACCAATGCAGCAATGGTCTGCGCGACCGTTCATGACGATGGATTAACAGCTATTCAATACCGCAAACGGGACGGAATGAATATCGAAGAGGTAAAGTCACCGATTAAAATGCCGGATGTCATTCAGTTGGAGCGGCGTGGCAGCAGTTTTTTCCTGTCGGTGGCGCGATTTGGCGAGCCATTTTGGACGGTAGAAGTGCCGGATTTTGATTTGCCAGCGGAACTTTTGGCTGGACTTTTCGTCTGTTCGCATAATAAAGATGTAATAGAAACGGCGGAGTTTGATAATGTGAAAATTATTCTTCCTTCAAAATCCGATTTTACAGCGTATCGAAATTATATTGGCAGCTACATTGAAGTAATGGATGTAAATAGTGGCAATCGTAAAATAGTTTACACCGCACCCAATTCTTTACAAGCACCCAACTGGACAACAGACGATAAAGCACTGATTTACAATAGTGAAGGATTGATTTATCGGCTTAATCTCGCCTCTGGAAAACCCGGAGTAATTAATACTGATTTTGTAAAACAGAATAATAACGACCATGTTATTTCTTTTGATGGTAAAATGCTCGGTTTGAGTAGTTCCAGCAGCGACTCGAATTATGTGAAATATGGCTCGTTGATTTATACCGTGCCAATGGGTGGCGGAAAACCAAAATTGATTACCCCAACCGGACCTTCTTACCTGCACGGCTGGTCGCCCGATGGTAAATGGCTTACTTACACCGCGCAACGTAACAAGGATTATGATATTTATAAAATTCCAGCCAATGGAGGAAAAGAGATTCGCCTCACGACTACGCCCGGACTCGACGATGGCTCCGAATATAGTCCCGATGGAAAGTATATCTATTTTAATTCTGTGCGCACCGGCAAAATGCAACTCTGGCGCATGAAACCCGATGGCAAGAATCAAGAACAGCTCACGGATGATGATTTAAACAATTGGTTTCCACACGTTTCCCCCGATGGTAAATGGATTGTATTTCTCTCTTATATGTCGGATGTAAAAGCGGATGACCATCCATTTTATAAACAAGTTTACCTGCGCATGATGCCTGCAAATGGCGGAAAAGCAAAAGTCATCGCCTATCTCTACGGCGGTCAAGGTACGATCAACACGCCCTCGTGGTCACCGGACGGAAAACGGATCGCGTTTGTAAGCAATTCTATTATAGAATAAAATTATCATTTTCAAATGAATAATATGCGCAAGTTATTTTTGCTTTTTATTATAATTATAGAATCATTTGGCGCGGTGTCGCTGTTTTCGCAAATCCCGATCACCGGCTACAACCACGTCGCTTTAGCCGTAAAAGACATCGAAGCCAGCGCAAAGTTTTATCGGGAAGTGGTTGGTTTAGAACCAGTTGCTGTGCCGGAAAATATGAAAGCCGTTCGCTCTTGGTTTAAAATTGCGCCCGGTCAGGAACTGCATTTGCTCGCAGGACGAGTTGATCCCGTCACCAATAACGATCGTAACGGAGCACATTATGCTTGGACGATTTTGGATGCCGATCCGATAGAGACTTATTTAAAAACAAAAGGGTTGCCTTATATTCGGCAGCAGCGTTTTGATGGTGCTTGGCAAATTTATATCACCGACCCAGATGGTTATGTAATAGAGTTGAACGAGCCAAAAATTCTCTGGCGTGACTTGATGAATGGCAAAGACCTGAGCGGCTGGGACACCTATATTGAAGCACCTTTTCCCGCAGTAGGTGAAGACCGAACGGGCGTTCCAGTCATCGGTTTGAATAAAGATCCCAAACAAGTTTTTAAAACTGTAACGGAAGATAACACAAAAGCAATTCGCATCTCTGGGGAACATTTTGGTGGGATTTCGACTACCGAGGAATTTGAAAATTATCATCTCCAAATGCAATTTAAATGGGGCAAGTTGAAATGGCATCCCAAAGAAAATGCGAAAATGGACAGCGGCGTCCTTTATCATGCGAATGGCAAACACGGCGCAGACGGCGGCTTCTGGATGCAATCCCAAGAATTTCAAGTCCAACAGGGCGATTGTGGCGATTATTGGGGCGTAGCAGGAGCAATATTTGACGTTCCAGCGAAAAAGCAAGGCGAAAAAGATTGGACGTACGACCCGAAAGGTAAAATGCTGACTTTTGCAGAAAAAGAACTGACAGGTCGCCATTGTATCAAATCTCCCGATGCAGAAAAGCCTAACGGAGAATGGAATACACTTGATTTATATTGTTATGGTGATACGGCGGTTCACATGGTAAATGGCAAAGTAGTAATGGTGCTTTATAAATCAAGACATATGGAAGGAAGTAAAATGATGCCGCTGAAAAAAGGTAAAATCCAAATTCAGTCAGAAGGTGCAGAAGTATTTTATCGCACGATTCGCATTCGACCGATTACGGAAATTCCAGCGAAATTATTAACCGCATCAAATAACTAAATTTTATAAAAAAATAATGATAATGTAATGGAAAGACGTAAAGTACTTCAAAGTATAGGAATAACATCTGCTGGATTAATGGCCCTTCCAGCTTGGGCAAAAGGTTGGAACTTGCAAACCTTGCCTCCAACTCCACCTGTTTTCCATTCATTAGAACAGACCACGCTAACTGCTATCATCGAAGCCATTATTCCTGAATCTGATACGCTTGGCGCAAAATCCGTAGGTGTTCCCGCTTTTATAGAGAAAATGTTAGCGGATTGCTATGAAAAAGAAGTAGTTGAAAACGTCGAAAAAGGCTTGCTTTTTGTGGAAAACACTGCCGCTTCTACGCAGAATACGGCTTTTTCGGCGCTTCCCATTACAGACAGACAAACCATTTTATTATTAATTGAAAAAGGGGAGAATGAATCTTTAAAAGAATTTTATAAGCTGATTAAAAATCTTACCATTCAAGGCTACACCAGTTCTGAATATGTGCAAACGACTTTTTTAGAATATAAAATGATACCGGGTTATTATGATGGCTGTGTACCGGTTTAAAAGTGGGCAGTTGGCAGTTGGCAGTTCTCAAATAGCGCTTAATTAGTTTTTAAAAATACTACTTGGTTACGAATCGAAACATAAAGCCGCGCGGCACTTTTACATTTTGCGGTTTTAGATTTTAAATTTTAGATTATGGCTTACCTCTCAATAAACGCCCGCAAGAAAAACAAATATGATGCAATCGTCATCGGTTCCGGTATCAGCGGCGGCTGGGCAGCAAAAGAATTATGTGAAAAAGGCTTGAAAACCCTCGTCCTCGAGCGCGGACGCGATGTCAAGCACGTCGCGGATTATCCAACTGCCAATAAAAACCCTTGGGATTTCGAACATCGCGGACAAGTGCCACTCGAAATACGCAAAAAATATCCCCTCGCTAGTCGTCGCTCCATGTTCAATGAATCAACGCTACATTGGGTGGTGTTGGATGGTGTGCAACCTTTCGTAGAAGAAAAACCATTTACTTGGACGCGTGGGTATCACGTGGGCGGCAAGTCTCTGATGTGGGCACGACAAACCCAGCGCTGGAGCAATTATGATTTTGAAGGACCGGTAAGGGACGGATTCGCGGTGGACTGGCCCATTCGCTACGCCGATATTGCGCCTTGGTATAGTCATGTGGAAAAATTTGCCGGTATTTCAGGTAATAAAGATGGTTTGCCACACTTGCCCGATGGCGAGTTTTTACCACCGTTTCCGTTGAGTTGTGTGGAACAACATTTGCAAAGTAGTTTAGCACAGCATTATAAAGACCGACAATTAATACATAGCCGATGCGCGCATATCACGGAACCACAACCGATTCATTATGAGCAGGGTCGCGCCAAATGTATGAACCGAAACTTATGCGTAAGAGGTTGTCCTTTAGGCGGCTATTTCAGTAGCAATGCTTCAACTTTGCCTTGGGCGGCTAATACTGGCAAGATGACCTTGCGCCCTTTTTCTACAGTATATTCCATTATATATGATGAAAAAAAAGAAAAGGCAACCGGCGTGCGGGTGGTGGATACCAACACAAAAGAAGTGATTGAATATTATGCGAAAATTATTTTTGTAAATGGTTCGGCACTAAATACCAATTTGATTCTATTAAATTCTACTTCTAATCGCTTTCCGAATGGGCTGGGTAATGACAATGGTTTGCTGGGCAAATACATTTCTTGGCACAACTATCGCGGTAAAATCAATGCAGAATGTGACCAATTTTTGGATATGCGCACGAAGGGTAAAAATCCGGGAAACGGCTACATTCCGCGCTTTAGGAATGTATTGAAACAGGAAACTGATTTTTTGCGGGGGTACGCTGCGGGTGTTGGCGCGGGTAGAGGTTTTAATACAGATAGAAGCGGTATTGGCGAGGAACTGAAAAATAATTTGATTCATCCGCCGCTCGGCAATTGGGGCGTGAGTTCCTGGATGATGGGCGAATGTGTGCCGCTGGAATCCAATCACGTTCGCTTGCATGAAACCGAAATAGACCCTTACGGCGTCCCGCAATTGGTCATCTCTGCGGAGTGGGCGGAAAACGATGATAAAATGGTGAAAGATTACATCGAACAATTTACCGAGATGTTTACCTACGCGGGTTTCAAAAATATCCGCGCGACCGACACGCATTCCAATCCGGGTTCCGATATTCACGAAATGGGCGGTGTACGGATGGGCAAAGACCCGAAAACTTCTTTGCTGAATGAATGGAATCAATTACACGCCTGCAAAAATGTGTTTGTCACCGACGGTGCGTGTATGACTTCCACCGGCACGCAAAATCCGTCTTTGACCTACATGGCACTGACCGCTCGCGCTGCAAACTATGCGGTCAAAGCATTGAAAAAACGAAATTTGTAAAATTAGGACACTGATTTTTATGATGATTAAGAATAGTTATGATTTAGCGTAGTAGAACAAAATATTGTTTTACATCTGCCCTTTCTTTACCCCGTCCCTATCGCCTGCGCCATAGCTTGCGCCACCAGTTAGGCACGAGCAAATTGTTATTCCAGCATCCCTGTGAACCCTGTAATCGGATAACCAATTGTACACC
>CAZJXN010000169.1:0-11064 GCA_964549655.1 uncultured Saprospiraceae bacterium | reverse complement strand
GATATGTTTGTGCCATCCACCTCTTTATTAGAAATTATTATTCGTGGTAGCATTAGTGATTATGCAAATAAATTCCGTATTATCCGCCGTTAATTTTCAAAGTTTATTGGGACAGCCTATTTTTCAAAATCGCGCACGTACAAAATTTTTCCAAATAATCACTATTATGTACCTCATTCTATTTATTTTATTGCGCATTATGCGCCGCGATGCAGGTGGATTGAATATTATGGACGTTTTGCTGATAGTATTAATTGCGGATGCGGCACAGAATGGCATGGCGGGTGAGCATAAATCCATCACAGAAGGCACAGTATTGTTGGGGACTATTGGATTTTGGAATTATTTTCTCGACTGGATATCTTATAAAATTCCAAAAATTAGGCCCTTATTTGATCCCGCTCCGTTTCCATTGATACAAAATGGGCGCATCTTGCGAAAGAACTTGCGAAGAGAAATGATCACCGAAGACGACTTGATGGGACAGTTGCGCCTGCAAGGTGTAGACGACGTCAAAATGGTAAAAAGTTGTATGTTAGAAGGTGACGGACGAATTAGTGTGGTTAAAATGGAACAAGAAATTACGCCGAAGCAAGCAGAGGTGATGAAATAAATCAATTGACCACTTATAATTAATCATTGACCATTTTTTTTTAAAGTATTGATAACGAGTAATTTACCGAAAAAATAATTGGTTATATTTAAGCCGCCCTACTTATATCCATTTAAAAATCCCAACTTTGCGCCTGATTTTAAAATGTACGCATGACTTACCAACTTTCCAAACCAGACCGCCAACTCATCGGTGAGATTACCCTTGCCGGTTCTAAAAGTATCAGCAATCGCGTGTTGATTATTCAAGCTTTGTGTGAAACCGATTTTCAAATATTACATTTAGCGAATGCAAAAGACACGCAATTGTTGGGCGAACTCCTTGATAGTGAGAAGATTGTACACGACGCGGGTGCTGCGGGTACGACCTTCCGCTTCCTGACGGCTTACTTGGCACTCCAACCCGATGTGCAGGTACTCACCGGTAGCGAGCGCATGAAAAAACGCCCTATTAAAGTTTTGGTAGATGCGTTGCGACAATTAGGTGCAAATATTGAGTATTTAGAACAAGAAGGATATCCGCCTTTGCAAATTGGGGAACCGACGCGAGATTTTGGTAAAAATAATCGCCTGAGCATCGCTGCCGATACCAGTAGTCAGTATATTTCTGCGTTGTTGATGATTGCGCCGATTTTGCCGAAAGGCTTGGCATTGACGTTGGAAGGGAATCTGGTCTCGCGCCCGTATATTGAAATGACGTTGGCATTGCTGCGGTATTTTGGGGTCGAATCGCGCTGGGAAGAGAATGTGATACAAGTATATCCGCAGGATTACGTGGCTAAACCGTTCAGAGTGGAAGCGGATTGGAGCGCCGCGTCTTATTATTATGCAATGGCAGCTTTTGCCGATGAAGTGGATTTACAATTAAATGGCTTATTTGAAAATAGTTTACAGGGAGATGCCGCACTGGTGAAGATGATGGAAAAGTTTGGTGTGATTTCAGAATTCAACACAGAAGGCGTTCGCTTGCGCAAAAGTGGAACGCCCTTACAGCCTATATTTGAATATGATTTTATAGAATGCCCTGACTTGGCGCAGACGCTCGCGGTGGTGTGCGCAGGGCTGGGTGTGCAAGGTGTGTTTACTGGTTTGGAAACTTTACGTATCAAGGAAACGGATAGAATTGCTGCTTTAAAAATAGAATTAGCAAAAGTCCAAACGAGTTTGGCAGCTTTACCCGCGCGTTTTTCTCCCAAATCCGGCAAACAATATTTCAGTATTGAAGGTAAAGCAATTGTTGAAAATAATCCAACTTTTGCAACGTATGAAGACCACCGCATGGCAATGGCATTCGCGCCGCTGGCGATGTTTGGCGACATTCAAATAGCAGAACCGGGCGTGGTAGATAAGTCGTATCCTGCGTTTTGGGAGGATTTGAGAAGGGTTGGATTTGAGGTGATTGGAGATGTCATCTCTTTGAGAGATGACATCTCTAAATCATTACCTTAACCGTTAAAGCTCAATATTTTTACTTCTACGCGCTGGTTTTTACGGCGACCTTCCAGCGTGGAATTAGTAGCAATCGGATTTTTCTTTCCATAGCCTTTAAATTGCAAGCGCTCTTTCTCAATACCTTTTTTTATCAGATAATCATAGACCGCTTTTGCCCTATTTTTGGACAACGTCACAGCATATTCATCTGAAGCTAAACCATTGGTGTGTCCACCAATTTCTACACTTACATCTGAATTTTTCGATAAGAAATCATATAATTCATCTAAAACACTGTACGAATTTTGCAATACGATGGCTTTATCCGACTCAAAATAGAGTTTATCAATGCGAATGGTGGAGCCCGTTTTTAACTCGGAGCGGCTAATGTCAGAGATTTTCACGTTTTCCAACACTTCTTTCGGTTCGTCTTTTTTCGCAGCCGCTGGTGGCGATTTAGGCGTTACTTTGGGCGCAGTTACTGGCTTTTTTACTTCTGTTTTGGGTGGAGCTTTGGTGACGGCTGCCGGTTTTTCCTCTGGTACATTATCCACCACAGGCTGTTCGCAAGGAATCATGACAAAATCCGAGGCTTTATCCATCAAAATATTGCCATTGTAAGGAAAAAGTGTTGGCGTTTTATAAAAAGCCTCTACGACAATGTGGGTATAATTGGCGATTGGTTCCAACTTCATTTTATACTCAATCCAGCGGGTATTAATCACCAACTTCGTCTCGCCCAGCAAATACTGCTTATCGCAATAATCGAAACCGCCGTAAATCCGAATCTTAGCCG
The DNA here is from genome assembly GCA_964549655.1 of uncultured Saprospiraceae bacterium. Classification (GTDB taxonomy): domain Bacteria; phylum Bacteroidota; class Bacteroidia; order Chitinophagales; family Saprospiraceae; genus JADJNW01. The sequence continues at coordinate 8,225 of CAZJXN010000169.1, read as the reverse complement.
GTGTTACATAATTCGCTTGCTCTTCCGTGACGCGGCTCACGCTCACATACGATTCAGAGCGCGACAGATATAAGCTAAATTCGTAACATTTATTCTTTTCTACCGGTCGCGTCAGTTTTTGTGCAATGGACTCCCAAGTATCGTTGTCTCGTACCACCAAGCCCAAATAGGTCTCGCCATCTGCGGCAGCTTTGTTGACCCGAAACGTGGGATCGGGTTGTGTATCAGGCGCAGATTCGCCGGGAAAACCACAATCGTACCAACCGCGTGGCACTCGACTATGCCGAGGCACATCCTCAAAAGAAGGATTGGTCAGTTGAATGGTTCCCTCTTGCGTCCAACCCGCATAGCCTACCAAAAGTGTCAAAAAAGTTAAAATTGTAGTGCGCAGCCTCATAGCTATGATTTGTGTTTAAAAAGCGTAACGAATTTTGCTCCCCGATTCGTTTTCTAAATGTTGAAAAATTACAAAAATGCCTCTAAAAAACCAAATTTTAAGAAAAACTTAACAGATTGTGTTTTTGTATTTATGTGTTAACGTGTTTTTGTTTACGGCGTTCACATTAACACACAAACACATAAATACATTAACACAATTATTTAAAAGCGTTGATGCCCGTCACATCATGTCCGGTTATCAGCAAATGTACATCGTGCGTACCTTCATAAGTCAGCACCGTTTCTAAGTTCATCATGTGGCGCATAATCGGGTATTCATTGGTGATGCCCATACCGCCATGCATTTGTCGGGCTTCGCGTGCTACTTGCAATGCCATGTTGACGTTGTTGCGCTTCGCCATCGAGATTTGAGCTGGTGTCGCTTTATGCTCGTTTGCTAATGTTCCTAATCGCCAAGCTAATAATTGCGCTTTTGTAATTTCGGTAATCATCTCTGCCAATTTCTTTTGCTGCAATTGAAATCCAGCCAAAGGCTTTCCAAACTGCGTCCGCTCTTTCGTGTACCGCAACGCCGAATCATAACAATCCAACGCCGCTCCAATGCTGCCCCACGCGATGCCATACCGCGCTTTTGACAAACACGACAGCGGACCTTTCAAACCTTGCACATTTGGTAGCACATTTGCTTTCGGTACGCGCACATCTTCGAAAACTAATTCACCTGTAATGGAAGCGCGGAGTGACCATTTGCCATGAATTTCTGGTGCTGAAAACCCTTTCATATCTTTTTCTACAATCAAACCGCGCACCACGCCTTGTTCATCTTTCGCCCAAACGACTGCAATATCTGCAACCGGTGAGTTTGTAATCCACATTTTCGCGCCGTTCAAAATGTAATGGTCGCCATCGTCTTTAATATTTGTAATCATGCTGCTTGGGTCTGAACCAGAATCCGGCTCTGTCAAACCAAAGCATCCGATAAATTCACCACTTCCCAATTTCGGCAAATATTTCATGCGTTGCTCCTCTGAGCCAAACTTATAAATCGGATACATGACCAGTGAACCCTGCACGGATGCCATCGAACGAATGCCTGAATCGCCCCGCTCTAATTCTTGCATGATCACGCCGTAGGCAATCTCATCCATGCCGCCGCCGCCATATTGCTCTGGAATACTTGGACCGTAGGCTCCAATCTCTGCCAAGCCTTTAAATAAATGCGTTGGACACTCGCCCCGCTCGGTGTACTCTTCTATAATCGGCGTTACTTCCTGCTTCACCCATGCGCGCATCGTTTCTCGTACCATGCGATGCTCGGCACTTAGTAAGTCATCTACTTGATAATAATCGTGGTATTGGAAGCGGTCTTCCCTCGCTTTTTTCTGTATTGTTGCGCCGTTGCTATTTTGATGCATATAAATTGCTGATTTTGGTTAGAATATTGACAATAAACAACAAAAGTACATCATTGGGTTGAGGTGTTAAAGGGTTTATGTATTTATCCCGATTTTCGGGACAAGGTGTGTTTTTGTCGCTGGTTACTTGTTCTCGTGCAGATGTTTCACGCAAAGTCGCAAAGACGCAAAGTTTTCCTGTTTTATCACTTGGTCACTCCGCTCTTTTTTCTTCTCTGTATAACTATTTGACAATAAAGGACTTTAAAATATTCCCAATTTTATTTCCTTTTAAATACCGAAAATTCTAAAAAAATCGTAACTCGTATCTTTAATTCAAAAACCTAACTTGTCTCGCACGGCGGGATCACCCCATCACCCTATAAACTATTTTTCATGGCAACCATCGCACTGGAAGGAATGCACTTTTACGCTTATCACGGTTTCTACGAAGAAGAGCAAATCGTGGGCGGGCATTACGTGTTGGACGTGTATGTGGAGGTAGATATTGACGCAGCTGCAATGGCAGATGACTTATATGAAGCTGCTGAAGAAGATTCGGAAGAGGATGTCGAACCTTTATCCGTCAATTATGAAACTATTTTTCTGCTTTGCAAAAAAGAAATGCAACAATCTTCTAAACTTTTAGAGTCTGTTGCACAGCGTATTGCAGATCGCATTGGAGGCTATTTCACCAATACCGTTGGTATTAAAGTACGGCTAAAAAAAATCCAACCGCCGCTGCCCGGTAAAGTAGATGCTGCGTATGTGGAAATTAGCACTGGCTCTTTTGCACCCGACAGCCTTCAGATGGGGAAACTTCCTTTCTCGATGGCGAAATTCAGAAAGGGCAGCCGAAAATTTCGATAAAAATAACGTTTTAGTAACAGCCTCCTTCCAACTTTCAACGTTTATCGAAAGTCTATTCCATTATTTACTTTATTCTAAATTTTATAAAAAAAACGAAAGTTATGCTTAAAAATGTAGCATTTATTTTAATAGTTGCGACGTTTACCTCTTGTGATGCGGCTACGTTGCAGCAAATTGGCTCTACGTTGGGCACTGGCATTCTTACAGATGGAGAAGTTGGTTCTGGTTTGAAAGAAGCGTTGGATATTGGTATCAGCAAAGGGGCGGATGAGTTGTCACAAACCGACGGCTTTTTCAAAAGTCCTTACAAAATTCTGCTTCCGCCAGAAGCGCGTAAAATCAGTGACCGTTTGCAAAATGTACCAGGTTTTAAAAATTTTGAAGCCACTGTTTTAGAAAAAATCAATCGCGGTGCTGAAGATGCAGCAAAGAAAGCCAAACCGATTTTCATCAGCGCCATCAAACAAATGACGTTTAAAGATGCCCTCAACATCCTGATGGGTGCAGATGATTCCGCCACGCAATATCTGAAAAGCACCACGAACGACAAATTGTATACCGAATTTAATCCGGTCATCATTGAGTCGCTCGATAAATTTGAAGCACGCACGTACTGGGAAAAAGGAGTGAATGCCTATAATCGAATCCCGCTGGTACAAAAAGCCAATCCTGATTTGGATGATTATGTGACGCAATCCGCGCTGAATGGCTTGTTCAGCATGGTTGCCAAAGAAGAATTGAATATTAGAAATAATCTCGTGGCTCGTACGAGTGACTTGCTGCGCCGCGTTTTTGCTCGGCAGGATAAAAAGTAGCACAGGCTTTAGCCTGAACGGGTAACTCGCTTTGAGCGAGTTACCCCATTGTTTTTCACTGTTTCACAATCTGCTGCGTCGCCACTCGTTTTCCATCCGAAAGTCGTACTGCGTAGTGTCCTGCCGCTAATTGGCTCACATTCAGCACTTCCTGATTTTCTCCATTTTGTAATTGTACCGTTTCGCGCTGCAATTCTTTTCCATTCAAATCAAAAACACTAAGCTGATAGCGACCACTTTCCTGCATTTTTATTTTCAAATTCAACTGCTCCGCCACTGGATTTGGGTAAGCGTTAATTGTTGCAGGCAGGAGTGCTACGTCAAACGCGCCAGATGTAGTTTGCTCATTGATCATCAAAGCCATCGCTAAGGAAGCAGCCGCATCGCCCGAAGAGCTTCCATTATCATTGACCGCATTGCCGGAGGCATAAAACCGTACTGAACCCGATCCTGCTACAGGTGCTAACCATTTGATTTCCATTACATTGCCAGTACTCTTTGAACTGTGTTCCGCATATTGGCGATTGTTAATTGTGCTAACGCGAAAGCCAGCGGGTAAACTATCTCTGTTCCAAGCACCAGCATTGAGATGATCTGTGCCGCGCAGTGCGACTGCCTGAAAGCCATAGCCGTTGGGCGTACCCGTCGCATTGATGGTCACGCGCAAGGTGTAAGCTGCGCCCGGCACATATTGGGTCACGGCGTTTCCATCTTTCAAAAGTTGTGCGGCGATGACGGGTGCGAAGCTGCCACCTGCATGACAAGTGCTGCAATTACCAGTGCTGATGGGCGAACCCGTGCGGTCGCCAGCTCCATTGGCACCGGCACCCCCAGAATAATTGGTAAAAATAACAGTGCTCAAAGCCACTGCAAATAATAAGTAAATAGTGCGCTGTCTCATACTATCGTTGGTTTTGGTAAATAGATAAAGAATAAGGTTTCCAAGTGCAACTTACGCGCTATTTCAATAGCAATCAATGTTAAAACAACGATAGGTATAAAATTGGCAAACCCATTCAAATTGCAAAAAATTTAGTTGTAAAACTTAGACGGTGTAGTGGTTTTGGTTGTAGTCTATCAAATATTTTGTTGCGATGGAATAGCTTATCAAAAAAGTTGCTGCTATATAATGTCGCTTAGTACGTAGTTTTGCAAGTCCATTTATCTCTTATTCAATCTTTCTAATATGAAAACAGAACTTCATTTAAACACTTGGAATCGCAAAGAACATTTTCGTTTTTTTTCTAATATGCAAGAGCCTTTTTTTGGAATTGTGATAGAAGTAGATTGTACCAAAGCGTACGCGAAAGCCAAAGAACAAGACGTTTCGTTTTTTCAATATTACTTGTATCAATCTTTGAGAGCAGCAAATGAAATGGAATGTTTTCGATATCGGATAGAAGGAGAACAGGTTTTTTGCTATGATGCAATTCATGCGGCGGCGACTATTGCGCGGGCGGACGGCACGTTTGGTTTTACCTTTATGGAATATCAAGATTCGCTTGCTGCATTTTTACCAATAGCGGCGCGGGAAATTGCGGCTGTACAGCATTGCACTGGCTTACGATTTACAGACCAAACCAGTCGCTTGGATAGTATTCATTATTCGGTGTTGCCTTGGTTTCGTTTTACTGGGCTTACGCACGCGCGGAGCTTCAGCTACCCAGATAGTTCGCCCAAAATTTCGTTTGGCAAATATGTACAAAATGCTGGAAAAATAATGCTTCCGGTTGCGATTAATGTACATCATGGTTTGATGGACGCGTATCATGTCGGGCAGTTTGTGGCGCGGTTTGAGGAGTTGTTAAATGTTGGTATTTAATATTTGGCACTTCGTATTTAGTATTGAAGATTTTGTTTTAGAAAAATCAATACAAAAATCCACCGACCGGCTCTAATTTTGGGGGCAAGTCCGTTTCGCCGAGCATTTCGCGGAGGTCTATTTCAATGGTGCGACACAGGGCAGTCATGGGGGTGTCGGTGATGCGATTTTCAAAAGGGTCTTCGTTGTACACGCCGATGCGATGCAGCACGAAAAAGACCCAGCCGATGATGACTGTGAGCGGAAAAACCCATAACGGCGCGCCGTAACTGATATAATCGGGCAGCGTAGAAAATGGAAACAGAAAGGTGAAAATGTAAATAAATACTTTGGTGAAATAACTGTATTGGCGTGCCAGGGGGGTGTTTTTGATGCGTTCGGCGGCACCTTGTAAGTTATAGAATTCGTTCATCGTGTTGTCTAATTGTATGTGGCGAAAGCCGTCGAATATGCCAAGTAAATGGGCATCGCGGATGCGCTCGGCTTGGATGCGAATGAGTTGCGTGGCTTTATTTTTGGTTTGTAGAATATAATGGAATTCCGTTTGTGATATAAAAGGCTGAATATCGGACCAAGTTTCTTGCTTGCGTAATTGGAGGCGCAACGTGTTAATCCAAGCCAAATGGCGGTAAATGAGTTCGCGTTGAATGGGTTTTAAATCTATTTCGGCGACGGTTTCTTTGGCGTGTTGTAGCGTTCCCAGCGTGAGTACCTGTCTTGCAAAACTTCGACTATTATTCACAATGCCGCCCCAAATAATGCGGGCTTCCCACCAGCGGTCGTAGGACACATTGTTGCGAAAACCCACTGAAATCGCCAATGCTGTACCAAGCGTAGAAATCACACCGAGCGGAATTTGCGCTTTTTCGTACAGCATAACGTATCGGATGAAGTAAGCCAACGCCGCTGCGCAAAACGAGTAAATGATAAATTTATAACTACTGCGTAGAATGATGTCCCAACGGAGATTTTCTCTAACAATCATAATTTAAATGTGAGATGTGAGATGCGAAAAGCACTTTTTGATTTCAAATTTTATATTTCACATCTAGTGCGCCTAACATTTCGCCTTTTTCATTTACATTATAAGCCAATTGGGGATTCTTTCCTTTCACGCCTTTGTAATAAGCTAAAATTTGTATCATATCCGCATCATAATTACCGGTGGTGTAGAATGGCTCACTAAATCCGACGCTTTTTTTGCCCCAATCAAATCGGACCATTACAACAGGTACTTTCGCGCCGTCGGCAATGTGATAAAAACCTGTCTTCAGGTCGTTCACTTTTTTGCGCGTGCCTTCCGGCGTTAGGATGATAGCGAATTGTTCTTTTTCATTGAAAATATTTATGACCGCATCTACGAAGTTGGTATTCTTGCTGCGATCTACCGGGTAGCCACCCATCCAACGAAACAGTCCGCCAAACGGAAATTTGAATAAAGAATCTTTCGCCACAAATTTGATGTCCGCCTTGATCGCACTTCGCACCAATATACCAAGCGGAAAGTCCCAGTTGGACGTATGGGGAAATTCGATAAGTACGGCTTTGGGGTTTACCTGCCCATGATAGCCTTCGATTTCCCAACCCAATATTTTTAAAATCCATTTACTGATCGCGCTGAACATATTTTTTGTGATATTTTTTCGCTTGGTGCTTACTCCCGCAGTTTTTTATTACACACACTACGAGATATATATGTCACATTAGTTTTATTTGTTTTGTAAAGCTACAAATGTTTTTAGTAAATCAATCAATTCGATTAAATCTGCTTTGATATGTGCAGCATTAAGTACAATGCGGGTGATGTGTTCACTCTGGGCAGTAGGGTAGGGGAAGCTGGAAATCAGGATTTTATGCTGTTTAAAAAAATCGGCTACATTATTTTCAGGGGTGTAGAAAACGGGATAATGGTCAATCGTTTGAAATAAATGCAAGGAATTGGTTAGCGTTTTGAAATATTCAATGTTACGAAATAAAATTTGTCGTTGATTCTGATATAACTCTTTTGCTTGCAAAAAAGCGTGTAAATAAGCAGGAGCAACCGGCGAAGCACCACCGAAATACGGACTTCCCCATATTTTTTGAATGAAACTTTTAGACCCCAAAATGACACCGCCGGGAATAGACAAGGCTTTGCCGAGTGAAGCGACGACGATAAGCTCCACATTTTCAGGAGTTTGCAAAGTTGAAAAAATACCTGCACCGCCTTTGCCGGTGATGCCGATGCCATGCGAGTCATCGAGGACAATTGTGATTGGAATACGATTTGGTAAGTTTTGAATCCAATCGAAGTCAAATGATTTGGCTTTTAATGGGTCGAGCGTATTGGAAAACAATATCAATGGACTTTTTAAATTTTGTGCTTCTTCTAAAATAAATTGCGTCCAATGATTAAAATTTAAATTTGAATAGTCACCTTCGCCAAATAAAGCTGGATGAACGCCTGGTGCAAAATAAAATTTGCCTTGATTTTGAAGTGTTTTTACAACTAATTGTCCAGCCAATGTACCAGAAGAAATCGTGAGTGCAGCTTCTGCGCCCGTCCAGTTTGCCAGATGGTTTTCTGCTGCTTCAAATATTTGCAAGCGTATGTTCGATAAGCGAGAGCCGCCGAAATTAGCTCCATATTTTTGTAAACCTTCGATGATTAAATTTTGAAAATCAGCACTTTGCGATAAACCGAGATACGATGTGCCGCTGAAATAGAGCCACTCTTCATTGTTGAAAATTGCCGTTCTGCCGGGAATCGTGTCAGTTATAAACATCTGTTGGTAAAATGAATTGACTGTAAAGTGCGAAAATGGTATTTTTGCTTGTTTAAATGGCAAATAAGTGTGGCACATTTTAGAAATACGCTACATTTTTTGAAATATACAAAAAGTTAGATTCAAATTTTTTTAAAACAATTTGCTGATTAAAAGCGAT
>CAZJXN010000168.1:1506-11078 GCA_964549655.1 uncultured Saprospiraceae bacterium | reverse complement strand
TAACACGAAATGAAGAGCCGATTTGAATAGAAAGTACATTTCAAACCTCACATTTCAAATCTAAAATCTAAAATTATTTTATAACAATGACTGTCATTTTTACATCTTCGGTAGGTCGGTCGCGCCCGTCCGTTGACACAGCAGCGATACTATCCAGCACTTCTAATCCTTCGATAACCCGCCCAAAAACCGTGTAATCGCGGTCTAAAAAAGGCGTACCGCCGTTAGCTGCGTAGGCATCGCGTTGAGCTTGGGTGTAACGAACTCCCTTACGAGCTTCTAATTGGTCGAGCATGGCAGTCGTGACGGTTTGTCCTTGTACGATGTAGAATTGAGAGCCGGAAGAGCGCTTCTGCGGATTCCCTTGGTCACCTTGTCTTGCTGCTGCCAATGCGCCTTTCACATGTACGAGCGAATCCACAAACTCTGCTGGAATGGTATAATCCGGTCCGCCCACGCCGAGTTGGTCACCGGGTTTGGCATTTTTAGAATTGGGGTCGCCGCCCTGTACCATGAATCCATTGATGACTCGATGAAACAACAAGCTATCGAAATAACTTTGTTCGGCGAGTTTTAAAAAATTGTCGCGGTGTTGCGGCGTGGCATCCGATAGCTCGACGAGCATGGTGCCATGGTTGGTTTCGATTTCTACTAAACACTTCTCAGGAGCTTCCACAGTTAATTGTTTTTTTATGATGCGAGATTTTTTGCCATCTATGGCGGTCAGTTGTACCACATAAGTGCCGGAATGTTTGAAAGAATGGACAGGTGAAGTATCTTTTGATATTTTACCATCTCCAAAATTCCATTCGTAGGCAGTTGCTTTTTCCGATTTATTGTCGAATCGAATGGCGCTGGGCGCTTTTTTCCCATTTTTATAATCAAATTCAAACGCTGCAATCGGACGCGCGCAAGCGGAAATGAATAATGAAAGAATTAATAATGAAAAGGAATTAATAATAACTCGTTGCATATTTTTAAAAAAGTTTCACGTTTTACAAATCACATTTCACAGACAAGTTTTCTCCCGCGGATTTCGCAGATTTCGCAGATTTTTATTTCCATTCGTAGCTTGGTCATTTTTAACCGCAGAGAACGCAGCGTCCTAAGTTTATAGCGAATCATGTCTATCTTAAAATCATATAAATCACAGTTCAGACATTTTCTCATACAAAATTGCGAGAACGCAGAGACAAATCATGAATCACAAATCATGTTTCACTTTCTGCTTCTAACTCCTTGAAATAGCGAATCACGTAGCTTTGCAATAACAATTCCTGCTCGCGCAATTCGCGTTTGGGCATGACACGCAAGGGTTTCCAGTGGGGCCAGCCATCTTCATCACGTCCCGCAAATTCATAATATCCATCGTAGCTCAACAACCGACACACGGCAATATGCATCAAATCCTGCTTTTCTTCTTTGGAAAATTCTTTTTTCCAGCGTCCCAATTCTTGAATCCCAATTAGAAAAAGAATACCGTTCAAATCAGGTAAGGTATCCCGATTGAAACGGTCTTTCACCAAGTGCCGCACCCGCAGCCATTCAAAATCCGATTCCCATTCTTCCATAGCCGCCGCAAAGATAGCCCATGATTTCAGGATTTTTAGCAGATTTTTGTTCATTTGCATAAAAAAAGCAGCTTTACTATTAAATAGAGTGGTCACGTGGCTTCATATTGCTATTATTTGAAAAACTGAGTTTTTTATTATTTTCGTATCTTAAAGAAGATAGCAAAAATCTACGCGACTATGAAAGTGAGTATTATTGTACCGGTTTTGAACGAGGCAAAAAACATCCAGCGTTTGATAACCCGATTGATTGAAGAAGAAAATCACTTGATTGCAGAATTATTGGTTGTGGATGGTGGCAGCACAGACGATACGGTTCAACGGGCGCGAAACGCAGGTGCTACCGTGCTGATATCCCCCACTCGCGGCAGAGCCATTCAGATGAATTACGCCGTCCAGTTCGCTACCGGCGATTTACTGTATTTTGTTCACGGAGATACCGTGCCGCCGAAAGGTTATGTAAACGACTTGTTGCAGGCAGTACAGGAAGGCTTTCCGGTGGGATGTTTTCGGTTTCGATTCGAATCGAGGAATCCATTGTTACGTATTAACGGTTTTATGACGCGTTTTCGGTATTTGTGGTGCAGAGGCGGTGACCAGACGCTTTACGTGACGCGCGAAGCTTTTAAAGAACTTGGCGGGTATCGCAATGATTATTTGGTAATGGAAGAATACGAATTTATCGTCCGAGCGCAAGCACGATATCCTTTCAAAATTATTCCTAAAGAAGTATTAGTTTCTTCTCGAAAATATGATATTAATGGCTATGCGCGGGTACAAATCGCCAATTTTATTGCTTTCAATATGTTTCGATTCAAATTTCCACAACCGCAAATAGCGAATACCTACCAGCGTTTACTTAAAAAAAGTAATTGAATGTCAGTGTGGCGTCCTGCCATTTAGCGGGATGCTGCACTTATTGAAACCTGCCAATTTTCAGCGTAAGCGTACTGACCAGCGTATAAAGGTCTTGGTTTTTTAATTCGGAAAGATTCAAGTCTCCCACGATGCGATACCCGGCGGCATAGCCTAATTGTGCATATTTTCCTATTGATACTGCCACGCCTGCTTCCGGTGTGAAGAGCCAAATGCGGTCATCTTCGGTCGTCTGGTCAAATTGCTGTTGCGCATTTCCGTACGCAGTTTTTAATGCCACATTTACAGAGAGATAAGACGTAGCCGGTTGTTGATATTCGAGCCACACGCCGCCAAAAGTAAGGGTAAGATTTTGACTATCGGTAGTCGTTTTAGGAATGTGTACGCCGTAAGCACCCACGAGCCAGCGATTGAGTTGAATGCCCGCCCCGCCGCCGTAGCCCAGCCGAATGAGGTCTTTTACTTCGCTGAGCTCCACCATAGGCGTGATAAAAACGCCCTGCGCAAAAGTAGGAACTGTAAAAAAAAAGGTGATAACAAAAAGGGTGATTTTCATAAAAACCAAAGTTTTCTCCATCTAAACACTATCAATCGCAAAAGAGATGTCTTACCAGTTAGCGGTTATCAGTAGGCAGTCGCTAAAGACTTGATAAACAATTTTGTCAATACTGGACAATATCATTTCAATTTTTTTTTGATTTTATAAATTGTTCTAATGCTTTCCAACTCAGAGTGGCACATTGCAAACGCTCTGGAAACTGCCGTGCTGCTTGGAACGCTGCCAATTCTTCATCCGATTCTTCCACCTCCGACGAGACTATTTTTTGAAATTGTTCCAGCAATTGTTGAATATTAGAAAACGGTAAATTTTGTATTTTTTTGATTAGAATAGAAGTTGAAGCTTTGGAAATCGCGCAGCCGTAGCCGTGAAAATGGGCTTCTTGAATCTGATTATTTTCTATTTTTAAAAATAATTGGAACTGGTCGCCACACACGGGATTGTAGGCTTGCAGCGTCACGTCTGCCGCTTCCATTTTTTGAAAATGAAAAGGCTGGCGGTCGTGTTGTAAAATGACTTTCTGATACAAACTTGATAGATCCCGGCTCATGGTTTATAGTGTTATAATGTTTTTGTCGCTCGTTACTTTTACATTTTACATTTAAAATTTTACATTTTAACTTTTTATAGTGTTTTTGTCCCACTTCACGTGGTCACTCCGTTTTTCCTTTTTTAGCTCCTTCGGGAGATTCCAAAAAAGCGTTGCGCCGCTTTCACAGCTTCCGCCAATTGGTCAATTTCGTCTTTTGTGTTATAAATGGTAAACGATGCTCGAATTGTACCCGGTATCTGAAAAAAATGCATTACTGGTTGGGTGCAATGATGTCCGGCGCGTACCGCAATGCCCGCCTCTCCGAAAAAAGTTGCCGCATCATGTGGATGAATATTTTCTAATGTAAAAGAAATAATGGCTGTTTTTTGTGCCGCTGTACCGATGATTTTTAAGCCATTGATAGCCAAGAGTTTTTCATTTGCGTAAGCTAACAGATTTTGTAAATGATTGACAATCTTTTCTTTACCGATACTTTTAATATAATTTATTGCTGCACCTAAGCCAATGGCGCCTTCTACATTCGGCGTACCCGCTTCAAATTTAGCAGGCGCTTCCGCAAAAATAGTTTCTTCAAAAGTGACGGAGCGAATCATCTCTCCACCAAACTGGTAAGGTTGCATATTTGCCAAGTGCTCCGCTTTTGCATACAAAATGCCTATGCCGCTGGGCGCGAACATTTTATGACCCGAAAAAACGAAAAAATCGCAATTGAATTCTGCCACATTTATCGGATAATGCGCTATGCTTTGTGCGCCGTCCACGAGTACCGGAACTCCTTTTTTATGGGCTTTTTCAATAATGTGTTGTATCGCATGAATCGTACCCAGTGAATTAGAAATGTGGGAAATGGCAAGTAATTTGGTGCGCGCTGTTAGTAATTCAGACAGTTTTTCTACTTGCAATTCGCCTTTTTCATTGATTGGAATGATTTTCAAATTCGATTTTTTTCGGAAACACAATTGTTGCCAAGGAATTAAATTGGCATGATGCTCGGACGCTCCAATCAAAATTTCATCGCCTGCGTGCAAGCGCGATTCGGCGAAAGCCGTTGCCACTAAATTGATACCATCCGTTGTACTTCGAGTAAAAATAATTTCCTCATTGCTGTTCGCGCCGATGAAGTCACGTATCTGCTCGCGCACTTGCTCGTACGTACGGGTGGCTTGCGCTGCCAGCGGGTAAATGCCTCGCCGGACCGTTGCATTTTGATATGTATAAAACTCGTTGACTGCCTGAATAACCGGAAATGGTTTTTGGGTAGTAGCAGCATTATCTAAATAAATCAGTGGTTCATTTTGTAAAAAAATGGGAAAATCTTGACGGATATGATTGGCATTCAATAGTTTAGGTTTGAATTAAATAAAGATAAAATACAGGGTAACCAAAGTTTATTTACAACCTTCGGTTGAACCTGTATGGGAGGATAGAATACGGATTGCCACCGATGCAACAGATTGACACGGATTCTTTTACGCTTATTACATTTTGCAACATATAAAGGCAGTATCAAAAAGTTTAGTTGTATTTAAGTTTCAGGAGACACAAACCCAGTGTTCGAAAGGCACTAAATATTATTCTATCAAAAAGTCCAAAGTGGTCTGGCATCTGGCATCCAGTATCTGACATCAAAAAAATTACCAAATACCGAGGTGCAGAATCCGCCCGCCCGTTTGATTCACTGGCGCGACGCTTTTGCCGATGACGATACCGTCTTCGGGAGCCGTGTATTCTTTGACCAAATCACCAAAAATAGTCCGCATCGTAGCAATGCGCTCTCCCGATTTTACAAAATCTATTACATCGGGTTGTACCGTTAGAATGCCGCCAGTGTCGGTGTACATCCAGTAAGATTTGCTGCAAATAACAGGCGGTTTTATAGGTTGTTCAATGTCGCTGTCCACCATTCCAAAATGAACCATTAGATTGTGAATGCCCGTTAAGCCTGCGATAATGTGACTTTTTTGGAAGGTATTTGGATTGCCCAATTCCAGCGTAATCGCGTGAATGCCCATGCCGGCTGCCGCGCCGCGCAACGTGCCATCAGAACCCATGTTGTGTACAATAATTTCTGCATTTTGCAGCATTGCCATCTCGCGGGTGATGGGATTGTCCAGATTGGCACGGATATAATAAGAATTGATACGTCCAAAACTGGCGGTATGCAAGTCCACCAAATAATTAAATTCTTTGATAATCGAATGGACAAAACGGTAGGCGTACACTTCGCTCACATTGCCATTGGGCTTGCCGGGCATGATGTCATTCAAATCTACGCCATCTACAAATACCCGTTCATTACCCAGCAATGCCGGAATATTGACCGTAGGAATGCCGACTAAAGTGCCTTTCAAACTGCGCACGTCCAACTCTCGAAACAAGCGTTGAATGACCGAGATGCCATTCAACTCGTTGCCATGCACCGCCGCCGTCACGCCCAGCACAGGTCCTTCCTCTTCTCCTTTTGCAATGATGAGTGGTACATAAATGGGCAGACTCAATCCATTCGTCACCAAATGCAACCAGTAGCGGGAAATCTTACCACTCGGCACTTCACTCAAGTCCAAATTACTGATTACTTTCGTATCTTCCTTCAGCATCAACGTCGGAGTATCCATATTCAAAACCTACTTTAAAAAAATTTTCTAAGTAAACCCTTTTGGGTTCTAACGATTCAATTTTCGTTCGGTTTTGCAATATCCTTTAAATTCTGTATTTATGAAAGGGAATCCGTTTTTTTTGTGACGAAGCGACCGATTTTAATAATAAAAAAATGAAAAATGAAAAGCGACTGCGTGATAAGTGCCAAATCACCAATCCTATTTCACCAATCACTTTTTAGTCCTTATAAAACATCCATTTTCCCAACTCCTTCATCGTCACTTTCTTACCATATAATAAAATCCCGACTCGATAAATACGCCCCGATAGCCACACAAAAAAGATACAAGTCGCTACTAAAACGAGCATAGAGGTAATAATTTCCCAGAGCGGCGGCTGAAACGCTAATCGCGCCGGCATCACAATGGGAGAAAACAAAGGAAAAATAGACGACCATACCGCCAGACTGGAATTGGGTGCTTGCACCGCCACAATCATAATATAAAATGCAATAATAACTGGAATCGTAATCGGCAACGTCAGTGCCTGCCCTTCGCCCAAGTCATCCCCCATCGCAGAGCCGACGGCGGCAAAAAGCGAAGAATATAAAAAGTACCCGCCTAAAAAATAGAAGATGAAAAGTGGTAAAATGAGCCACCAATTTTGACTGCTCAACTCGCGCATCGCCAGTGCCATCAGCGCATTCATATCATCTGGATTCACCTCTGTATTCGCTTGCGGCACGTTCATCTGGCTGGTATCAAATCCAAACATAAGATTCACCAATAAGCTGAGCAAAGGAATTAAAATCGCCCAAATCGCCACTTGCGTCAAGCCTACCGCGCCTACGCCAATAATTTTTCCGAGCATGAGTTGAAACGGTCGCACACTGGAAATCATGACTTCTACAATGCGGCTGGTTTTTTCTTCCATTACACTCCGCATCACCATCATTCCATAAATAAAAACGGTCATATACATAATAATCCCCATCAAACCGCCAATACCCGCCGCAATGCCGCCTGTAAGTTTGCTGGCATTTGCCTTCGTAGGGTCAATTGGTTCCGGGTCCAACTCTACCCGCGTATCAAGTGCATCGAGCTGTTTACGTTCTAATTTTAAGCTTTCAATTTTATAATCGCGCAGGCTATTTTCTACGCGGCTGGCAATAAGTGTTTCTAAATCAAGCGTGGGCGGTTTCGTAGAATAGTAATAAGCGACATAATTTTTATCAAATACATTTTTTACCGGTCGTAGCTGCAAAATGCCATCATAATCCGATTCCTTGAAATTTTTCCGCAAGGAATCCAAAGGTTCCTCCACAAATTTGAAATACAGATTGCGCTCATCTTTAATATTCTTTTTCAAAATATTACCCTCATCCAAAATCGCAATCCGCTTGGTATCGTCGCTTTGATATTGAAAAATAAAGCCGACCACCACAAAAAACACCAAGAAACCCAGCGGGGTGAGAATAGTGGCGAGGATAAAAGTGCGGCGCGTCACCCGGGTGAGGTATTCGCGTTGTATGATAAGTCCTAATTTACTCATGTTGATTGTGTTGGTGCGTTAAAGTCTTCATGTGTTCATGGACGCGCTTTACTTGAACACATTGAACATGAACACGTCAAATACCGAAAGCATTAGAGTCTTCTACTTGTTTTATAAATATTTCATTCAAAGTGGGCAATATTTCATTAAACGCCTGAATATAAATGCCTTTTTGTAATAAAGTTTGTAATAATTGATTCGACAATTTAGCGTCCGGCAATTGTAGAGTGACCGAGCCTTCTGTTTGTTTTACAATATTTGCCATCGTGCCGATTTCGGGTGGTAGCGCGCCTTCGTAATCTATTTTAAACAAATTTTCTTTAAACTGATTTTTAATCGCTTTTACATCCCCGTCCAAAATATTACGTCCTTTATTTATCAATACGATATTATCACAAATCTCTTCTACTTGTTCCATGCGGTGTGTAGAAAATATGATACTGGTGCCATTTTTATTCAGTTCGTCTATTTCATCTTTAATTAGATTGGCGTTTATTGGGTCTAAGCCGGAGAAAGGTTCATCCAAAATGAGCAACTTCGGGCGGTGAATAACCGTAGCGATAAATTGTGCTTTTTGCTGCATCCCTTTGGAAAGCTCCTCTACTTTCTTGCCCCACCAGTCTTGAATCTGAAATTTTTCTAACCAATAATCAATCTCTTGTTTCGCCGTCGCTTTGGACAAACCCTTCAACTGCGCCAAGTACATCAAATGGTCGCCCACTTTCATTTTTTTGTACAAACCGCGCTCTTCCGGCATATAGCCGATTTGCTCCGGGTGGCGACTGTTAAGTTTTTCACCGTCGAGCCAAACTGTGCCTTCGTCTGCCCTTGTAATCGTAGTAATGATGCGGATGAGCGAAGTTTTCCCAGCGCCATTGGGTCCTAATAATCCAAAAATTTTACCTTTCGGAACGTTGAAACTGACGTGATTGACAGCTATTTGCTTTTCGTAAGATTTTACGACGTTGTCAAGTTTTAAAATATAGTTAGAATCGGTCATAAGATTCGGCTTGCGTTTTTCCAGCAAGAAATATAGTCGTTAAAATCGAAATCTGCGCAAATTTTCTATCGAAATGGTTTTTTCAACGATGAGCTTGTGAGAATAAGGGATTAAAAAGGACGAGCGTTCTATTTTATTACCACAATTGCTAAATGCATACCTTTCTGCAAATTTTTGTGAAATAATTATGCAAAACGATAAAACCCACACTTGGTACATCATTGCTAACCCCGCCGCTGGTAGAAATGCGGTGGCTCGCCGTTGGACTGTACTTCAATTTTTTTTGCAGGAACATTTGCCCAATCACATCCTCATACAAACGGAACGACGCGGACAAGCCACTGAACTCGCGGCTGCCGCTATTCAAGCCGGCTACCGAAAAATAATTGCCGTCGGCGGCGATGGTACGAATCATGAAGTGGTCAACGGTATTTTACAACAAACACACATTCCAACGACGGACATTACTTACGCACTGCTCCCCGTCGGCACTGGTAATGACTGGATTCGCACGCACAACATTTCTAAAAATTGGAAGGAATGGATAGCGATGATTCAAGCAGAGAATACCTTGTTACAAGACATCGGCGTTATAAAATATTTTGAAAATGGACAACCGATGCAGCGTTTTTTTGTAAATGTAGCAGGCATGGCTTATGATGCTTTTGTGGTGCGTTATGCGGAGGCGCACAAACGTTGGGTCATTCACAAAATGTTATATTTATTAATGGTCGTGCGCTGTTTGTTTAAATATCGCCTTACAAAAGCTCGTATTACCTTTGATAATCAAGTGGTGGAAGACTATTTTTATACGATTAATGCTGGTATTTGTAAATATTCTGGCGGTGGAATGCGCCTCGTGCC
>CAZJXN010000168.1:0-1406 GCA_964549655.1 uncultured Saprospiraceae bacterium | reverse complement strand
TTCCAAAAAAAGTGACCTGCCGCCCATTCCTGCGTATAAATAGTATCGGCATCGCAATCGTGCGAATAAATTTAAATTAAAAAATTATTTTAATATGAAAAAGTTAAGTTTTAGCCTTTTATTTTTTGCCCTGTGTTTTCAAATGGCGCAGGCACAGCTTACCGCAAAAGGAGTGAGTCGGGTGATGGAAAGATCAGAAACGATGAGTCTGGGTAGTAATAATGCACTGGTAGTCAACTTGGAAGGTGTAAATGCGAAACTCGTAGGCAAACTTTGGGAAGACTATCTCGACAAGCAATATGATGCAAAAGCGGAGTGGCAGCGCAAACAGAAAGAATGGTTTACGGATAACGTCAACATCACGGCTATCGGTGGCGCTACGCCCGTAGACTTTCATGCTACGGCAAAAGAAAATGGTGAAAATGTCACTTTTTCGTTTTGGGTAAATATGGGCACGTCCTTTTTGAATTCTTACGATAATTACGACCAGTACAAAGAAGCAGAGAAACTGATGGAAAACTTTCAGCTATTGGTCAGTAAAGAAAAGACGAACATGGATGTAGCGGCGCAGGAAAAACAACTCAAGCAATTAGAAAAAGAACTGGAAAAACTACAATCTGCTAACGAACGCGCTCGTAATGACATCGAAAAATCGAAAGAGACCATTCGTAAAGCAGAAGAAAGTATCGTCCAGAATGAGAAAGAACAGGAAACAGCCCGTCAAAAAATAGAGAACCAGAAGCAAGTAGTGGGTAATGTGAAAAAGAAACTGGATGATTTAAGATAAGTAAAAGTCAAAATGTAAAACGGCAAAATGTAAAATGTAAAAGTGCTGCGCGACGCTAAGTTTTAATTTTTTAACTGGAAAGTTATTTTTAGATTTCAAAGTGCGAATCTGCCAAAGTATGGCGGCTCGCACTTTTTTTATATAAAGAGAGAAAAATACTTGATTCTTATAAACTTATCCACATTTCGACGTTTACTTTTTGCACCTTTTTATGTACTTTTATTAATTCAAAAGCAACATAAGGAAGCGACAATAGATATTTAAATTTTATTAATGAATAATAATTCTATACAAAAAGGCACTAAACAGGTAACATACAGTTAACAAATCCACACGTTCTCCACAAAATTTATTCCCTTTATCCACAATTGTGGATAAGCGACCCTGATTTATACCGCCTCAATCTCGTGGAGAAAATGTAGTTTTGTAAGCAGGGAAGAACAAAGTAGAATTCTTAAGATATGTCAGAATCCAATAATTCTGCCAAAGCCTTGGGCAATGTGCGCAGCAAAGGGCTGGTAAAAAAGCGCGGGGAGGAACTGTCGGACTACGTGTTCGGCAAGGTGCCGCCACAGGCATTGGCGTTGGAAGAGGCAGTGCTGGGTGCGATTATGCTGGA
>CAZJXN010000167.1:0-11113 GCA_964549655.1 uncultured Saprospiraceae bacterium | reverse complement strand
TCGGCAAAGATCGGTAATGCGTTTTTATTTTCTTTTGAAAGGGCTTAAATTGGGGAATGTAAATTGCGCGATTTGCACGAAATCAATTTTTTAATCTTTCAAAAACCATTTTTATGAAAAAGTTTATTTTGTCTTGTATTTTGGTCTTATCAGTAGTTTTTCTTTCTGCTACGACAGCAGTAGAAAAGCCCGTTTCAACGTTATCAACAGATGATACCTGTCTGATATGTATGAATACTCCAGGCGGCAATCAACTCTGTGGTTATGGAGAAACTTGTATGCAGGCATTAGATGCATTGATTGCTATGCAAAAATAGAAAATCATTATTATCATTGTAGAGCCTCTTTATTTGGGGGCTCTCTTTATTTAAATATAATTAATATGAGATTAACTTATTTACTTTTCATTTTTTGTATTTATACTGTATATTCAAATGCTCAAAAAACGAATGGATTTGTAATTTATCGCTTCATTTCCAATTATTCTTTTCCTGTTGAACAACCAGCTTATCTGCAATTTAAGTCACAGGAGTCGGTTTTTGTGCATAGTCAAGGTAAAGAGGGAATGATATCAAAGACTTCTGATGGTAAAGACTGGGATAAAAAAACGTTTGAGAGTGAAATTGGAGGCTGGTATCAAGATGAAATGGGTGCTGTTGTTTATAAAAATTTTACTAATAAGAAAATGATTGTGCGAGAATTTTTTGAGAGAACTGCTTTTTTAGCAGAGGAGCCAAAAATGCCTCAACTAAATTGGAAATTAACAAGCAAAAAGCGAAAAATTGGGTTGTTTGAATGCCAAAAAGCGACTTGTTCTTTTCGTGGCAGAAATTATGAAGCCTGGTTTACAACGGAAATTCCCATTCAGGATGGTCCTTGGAAGTTGCAAGGGCTACCTGGACTTATCTTGGAAGCTTATGATGAAACGAAAGAAGTACAATTTCTTTTTAAATCTGTTCAAGTCCCCGCTCCTAATCCAACTAATTTTAAAATCGAACCATCTACCACTGGCAGGCAGGTAGATTTTGAGACTTATAAACGTGCTGATGACATTGCATTTGAAGAGGAGAAAAAAAGGATAACATCTAAGAGCCTTGGAAGAGGAACAAGCGTAACTATTACAAAAGGGACTAAAAAACACAAAATAGAACTAGAGTATGAAAAGTAGTACACTTTTCATATTTTTTTTACTTTTTATATGCAGCACTATGCTCTGCAAAGGGCAAGTTATTGTCAAAGGCACAGTGTTAGATAGTCTCCTACAGCCGCTTTCCTATGCGAATGTGTATGCGCAGGAAGCCGATAATACAGCAATTATTGCCTTCGCGGCAACGGATGAGCAGGGTCGTTTTACACTGGATGTCCCGTCGGCAAAGTCCATCATCATCAAAGCATCTTTGCTGGGTTATGCTACCAAGGAACGCTTTTTGAAGGCGGGTGAAACCATTCCGGAGACGATTCGATTTGTATTACCGCAACAGACTTTCGAGCTGAAAGAAGCCGTCATCACTGCCAGCGGAAGTGTAATAGAAAAACCCGATACGGTCACGTTTCGGGCAGATGCGTATCGAGACTCTACCGAGCGTAATCTGGAAGAGCTTTTAGTAAAATTGCCAGGTGTAAGTGTGGATGAAAATACAGGAACCATCAGCGTGAGAGGGCAGCCCATTAAAAAAATACTGATAGAAGGCGATGACCTGACGGGGCGCAACTATCAGTTGATTTCAAAAAACCTAAATGCAGAAGTAATAGACAAAATTCAAATCATTGATAAATTTGACGAGAATAGGTTATTGCGGGGATTGCGTCGCTCAGATGATAAAGTGATTAATATCACCTTGAAAGAAGATAAAAAGAAGTTATTATTTGGCAATGCCGTTGTTAGTTTGGGCAATGATAGCCGCACGAATAATTCGCTTAACTTATTTAGCTTTTATAATAAATTTAAAGTACTCACTTTTGGAAATTTTAATACCATCGGTCAAAAAAGTGATGCAGACCGCATGGCAGGTAATGATTTTGGCGAAGATACCGAAGCCCAACGACAGAGCGCGCTACTTAAAAACGATAATAATTCATTTATCAACATAGACCGTGCGCCTGATGTGGATATCGGAACGCAAAATACCCGCTTCAATCGTGCCGCCCTTTTATCTTCTCTTTTTGCTGTGCGACCTACGGAAAACGTAAGTCTAAAAGCAGGTATCACCTTTGCCAATGACCGCCAGCGGATGTTCATTGATAATGAGTGGCGTTATCGCCTCACCGATTCCATCTTTACTTTGTCAGAACAAAATGAGTGGCTGCGCCGACCAGAAGTGTGGCAAGGTAGGCTCGAGACGCTTTGGGATGTGTCGGCTACTTCGTCTTTGCGCTACTTTACACAAATACAAAACACCACCGTAAAAGACGAGGCACTGACTATTTCTAATCAAAATAATGTAAATAATCAATTAAATAATAATAATTTTTTCTGGCAACATATTTTGGATTACACGATAAGATTGAATGACCATCATGCACTGTTATTAAATGCTTCCTACATAAAAAATAATAGTGTGCAAGATTTTGGATTTACACAAACCCAAACTCGATTATTACCTTTCTCTCCGCAAACATTTTCTACGTTAGCGCAGCACATTGAAAATCCCATGCAGTTTTGGTCTGCAAACGCACAACTATTACATTCCAAAAATGGAAGAAAAATTTCTTTTAATACAGGTTTTGTACAGAAAGAACAACTATTACAATCCGCCCTAAATTTGACCGATACACTCAATGAAGCATTACCCATTCCTGCTGTTTTTAAAAATGATGAGACATTTGTACAAACGAATTATTATGGCAATATCAATACTTCCCTTCGTCGAGGTAGCACTGACTTTTTCATGGATTTATCAGGAGGTTATTTCAAATTAAAACGTAGCCAAGCATTTTTATTACAAGAAAATACGAAAGCTAATTTTTACATTTTACCAGTAGTTGGCTTCAAACGCGAGAAAAATAAAAATGCTATTTTTGGTACTTATGCTTATAACATTGCATTACCACAACTCGCAGATTTATCCACGGGCTACACGGTTACAGATTATCGCACCCTCCAGCGCGGCAATTCCCTTTTTATTCCTGCTAATAGCCACACTACTATTCTGAACCTCACCCAAGGGGAGTTTTCCGATGATTTTATGTTTTACACCAATATCATAGGCACTATTACCAATAAGGGCTATAGAAATGATTGGAATATCAACACCGATTTTAATATTATTGATAAAGTAGAAAATCAATTTCAAAATAAAAACTTAATCTGGTCAGCCGGTTTTGAATATTATAGTTCGGCACTATACGCGCGCTTCAAGTTTCGTCCGCGAGTAGCATTCTCTACTTTTCAAAATACCTTGAATAATGGAGCGCTGCGCAACGCTAATAGCGTTACTAATACCTTGGATTTTACCGTAAGGTCAGCATTTTTGAAATGGTTTAACTATCATTTGGGAACAACCTTGACTTTTTCAAACGTAAATACCTCAGTTGGAGACGTAAACACCGTTGCTCGCAACCAATCGATTGGTTCTTTTTTAGATTTTTACTTTCAGTTTTCCAAACGATTCTCAGCAAGGTTAGAAAATGAGTTTTTTTATTTCAAACAATCTGCTGCTTTAGCTCAGGATTATACTTTTTTTAATGCTTCTGCTCGGTATGAGTTGATACCTGCTAAATTGTCCCTTTCACTCACCGCCCGCAACCTTTCCAACAATCGCACTTTTATCAATTCATTTGTCACCGATTTATCTACCAATATCAACCAAGTAAGACTTCTACCACGCTACATTTTGGTGGAAGTTAATTTTAGGTTTTAATTCTTCCAAAAGTTTGCTTCTACCTTTCCTTCATTTTGCCATCGTAACAACGATAAAATCTCCCCCTTCCCTTTGTCTAATGCTTGATACAAAATTTGGTATTTTGTCACTTTCCTATTCAAATTGAACGCGTATGAAAAACACCTCTATTCTCAGCATTGTACTTATTTTTCTAGGTATCAGCCTTTTCGGGCAAAAGAAAACGGCGATTACCACAACTCCCACGACAAACAAATTTGAATCCACTTTATACGAAGGTGTCAAGTGGCGCTCGGTCGGTCCCTTTCGTGGCGGTCGCGCGGGTACAGTCGTTGGCGTTCCGGGCAATCTTAAGCTCTACTACATGGGCACGGCGGGCGGCGGCGTGTGGTGCACGAAGGACGCGGGCACGACGTGGGATTGTATTTCGGACGGCTATTTTGGCGGCTCTATCGGCGCGGTGGAAGTTTCGCAGAGCGACCCCAATGTGATTTACGTGGGCGAGGGCGAGCAAACCGTGCGTGGAAACGTCTCTTCCGGCTGGGGCTTGTGGCGCTCCACCGATGCCGGTAAAACCTGGAAGCATATCGGTTTGAAAGAATCGGAACACATCGGGCGCATTCGGGTACACCCGAAAAATCCAGATTTGGTGTACGTGGCTGCGATGGGCAATCTTTGGAAACCCAACGATATGCGTGGCGTGTATCGCTCGAAAGATGGTGGGAAAAATTGGGAACGCATCTTATTTGAAAGTGATAAAGCCGGAGCGGTGGATATTATTTTAGACCCGAACAATCCGCGCATCATCTACGCCAGCACTTGGGAAATCAAGCGCAATGGTTATCGGATGGATAGCGGTGGTCCGGGCAGTCACCTTTGGAAAAGTACGGACAGTGGGGACACCTGGGTAAAATTGACGAATAATCTTGGTTTGCCCAAAGGCGTGTGGGGCATTGTTGGCATTGCCGTTTCACCAGTCAATTCAGAGCGTATTTGGGCGATTATTGAACACGAAGAAGGCGGCGTGTTCCGGTCAGATGATGGAGGCGGCACTTGGCAACGCACCAGTGACAATCGCAATTTGCGGCAACGCGCGTGGTACTATTCCAGAATTTATGCCGATACGAAGAATGAAGATATGGTCTATGTTTGCAACGTTGACTTTTTCCGTTCCAAGGATGGCGGCAAAACCTTTGAAGAAATTGATACGCCGCACGGCGACCACCATGATTTGTGGATTGCACCTGAGGATAACCAACGCATGGCAGTTGCGGATGACGGCGGCGCACAAGTCAGCAACGATGCGGGGGAAAACTGGAGCACTTATTACAATCAACCCACTGCACAATTCTACCGCGTCACTACCGACAATGATTTTCCGTATCGAATTTTAGGCGCACAACAGGACAATAGCACTGTGCGCATTCGGCACCGTTCGGCGAGTGCGACGATTACCGAGCGCGACTGGGAACCTTCGGCAGGTGGCGAAAGTGCACATTTAGCACCCGACCCCAACAATCCGGACATCGTTTACGCGGGAACGTACAAGGGCTACATGAGTCGCGTTGACCACAAGACCGGACAGGAGCGTTCCACCAATGTGTGGCCCGAAAACCCCGCCGGTTCTGGCGCAGAGGTGATGAAATATCGGTTCAATTGGAATTATCCGGTCTTCTTTAGTCCGCACAATCCGAAGAAATTATATGCTGGTTCTAATTATCTCCATGTGACGACCAACGAAGGGCAAAGCTGGCAGGTCATCAGCTCGGATTTGACGCGCAACGACCCGGAAACCATCAAGTCTTCGGGTGGACTGATTACACAGGATAATACGGGGGTGGAATATTATGCCAATTTGTTTGCCGTGACTGAATCCGCGCAGGAAGCGGGTGTGATTTGGGCTGGCTCGGATGATGGCTTGCTACATGTCACGCGCGATGGTGGTAAGACTTGGCAAAACGTGACTCCGCCGAATTCGCCTAAGTTGAATATGATGAATTGCATTGACGTGAATCCTTTTGTGAAAGGCGGTGCGTATGTGGCAGCTACGTATTATAAGTTTGGCGATTACACCCCTTATTTGTACAAAACCACCGATTACGGAAAAACGTGGACGGTTATCACCGCAGGGATTGATAAAAACCATTACACGCGCGCTATTCGGGCTGACCCGAAGCGGCAAGGTTTGCTCTACGCCGGTACCGAGTGGGGAATGTATATTTCTTTTGATGATGGTAAAAATTGGCAGCCATTTCAATTGAATTTGCCGATTACTTCGATTGCCGATTTGCACATTCGGGACAACAGTCTCATCGCGGCGACGCACGGGCGCAGTTTCTGGATGATTGATGACCTTACGCCATTCCAGCAAATGGATGCGGAGATTGCCCAGCGCGATTTTTATTTATTCAAATCCAAACCTTCGTACCGCATGGCGCAGGAAAATGGCGGTCGGGCTTCTAAAACCAATGGTGAAAATCATCCGAATGGCGTGCTATTCCACTATTTTGTAAAAAACCTGGATGAAAAAGCCGACGTGAAGCTGGAAATTATGGAAATGAACGATGATTTGATTCAAACCTATTCTAATAAACTCAAAGGCAAGCAACTGTTAGATGTGAAGAAAGGTGGCAATCGCTTTGTGTGGGATATGCGCTATCCGGGCTTCAAAGATTTTCCGGGAATGGTGTTGTATTCCTCGCCGAACGTCGGTCCGAAAGCCGTGCCAGGTATGTACAAAGCGCGTTTGACGGTGAACGGACAAAGTATTGTGCAAGAATTTGAAATTGTGAAAGACCCGCGCCTGCCGAATACGCCTGAGGATTATAAAAAGCAATTTGATTATCTCATCGGTGTGCGAGACAAAGTAAGCGAAGCCCATCAGACGATTCTCGACATCCGCGACGTGCGAAAAGATTTGACTTACGTGAAAGAAAAATTGTCTAAAAACCCCGATTATGTGGAGATTATAAAATCCATTGATGAGTTGGATAAAAAAATGACGGTGATTGAAAATAACATTCACCAGACGAAAAATAAGAGTAATCAGGATGCGATTAATTATGGCATTCGAGTGAATAACCGGCTGGCGTTTTTGCTTGCTGACCAACAATTGGGTGATTACCCGCCGACCGACCAAGCCGAGGAATTTCGCAAGGAAGCCACCGAAGAGTTGAATCAGGAGTTGAAAAGTATTAATACCTTGCTGGATACGGAGTTGGATAAAATTAATCAAAGTTTGCAACAGAAGAATATTCCGATTATTGCGAAGAAGGGGAAGAAGACTTCGTCGTGATTTTTTTAACACGGAGTTTTTTGACTGGCTAACATTTTTTTTCACCACTAAGCCCACTTAGAACACTAAGTTTTTGTTATTACCGTCGTCCTCTTTACCACCCGGTCACGTTAGCGGGAGGATGCGTTAAAAAACTATCAGAAGGGCAAAGAACGCTTAGTAAACTTGGTGTGCTTAGTGGTGAAAAAAAAATGTAATAAGGGCAAAAGCGGCGCACTTGGTAGTGAAAAAATGTAATAAGTGAAATTTAAAAATCCATTATAGTATGAAAAAACACAACATTCTCATCACTTTACTTATCCTCGGATTGCTCGGTACGCAGTCTCTTGCCATTGCACAAAAATCGAAGAAAACGCCCGTCAGTGCAGCCGATGCGCGGCTTGCCACTTTGAAAAAGGAAGTCGTGCAGAAAATTGACAACAACGCAAAGATGGCGCAAGTCATGGTGGACAAGGTTTTCAGCTTCGCGGAATTGGGCTTTCAGGAAACCGAGACATCTAAATACTTGACCGATATTTTGAAGAAAAATGGTTTTACCATTGAGTACGGTATTTCTGGCGTACCCACAGCTTGGTGGGCAAAATGGGGCAATGGCAGTCCAGTCATCGCACTCGGCAGCGATTTGGATTGCATTCCCAAAGCATCGCAGAAGCCCGGCGTGGCGTATCACGACCCGATTGTGGACGGTGCGCCCGGTCACGGCGAAGGGCACAATGCCGGTAATCCGTTGAATATTATATCGGCATTGGCGGTGAAAGAAATTATGGAGCGGGAGAAGATTCCCGGAACGCTCATTTTGTGGCCCGGTGTGGCAGAGGAATTGGTTGGAACGAAAGCCTATTTCACGCGCGATGGTTATTTTGACAAAGTGGATATGTGTATTTTTACACACGTTTCTAACAATCTTGGCGTGTCTTACGGGCAGGCTTGGGGTACGGGTTTAGTGTCGGTGGAGTATGAATTTGAAGGCGAAGCAGCACACGCGGCGGGTGCGCCCTGGCGGGGCAGAAGTGCGCTGGATGCAGTGGAATTGATGAGTGTGGGTTGGCAATATCAGCGCGAGCATTTAGACCCTTTGCAGCGTTCGCATCATGTGATTAAAAATGGCGGTGACCAGCCCAACGTGGTGCCTTCCAAAGCCAGTATTTGGTTTTATTTCCGTCATGTGGATTATCCGCGCATCATGGAATTGTACGAAAAAGGCAATCGCATTGCCGATGGAGCGGCGATGATGACGGGTACGACGGTAAAGCGCAAAGTGTTGGGTTCCGCATGGCCTCGGCATTTCAATAAAGTCATTGCCGAAAAAATGTATGACAATATCAAGCAAGTCGGCTTGCCCAAGTGGAGCGAGGAAGATCAAATGCTCGCAAGAGCGATTCAAAAAGAAGTAAAAGCGCCGAATGATACCATTGGCTTGGCGGTGAAATTAGATACTTTAGGGTTGCCAATTAAAAATCCAGTGAGCGGCGGCTCGGATGATATCGGGGACATTTCATGGAAATTGCCGACGGTGACGCTGGGTTTTCCTTCCAATATTCCGGGTTTGCCGGGGCATCACTGGGCAAATGCAGTGGCAATGGCGACTCCGATTGCACACAAGGGCGTGGTCGCTGGCGCGAAGGCAGAAGCGATGACGCTGCTGGATTTCTTTTTGAATCCTAAATTAGTAGCAGATGCTAAAGAATACTTCCGCACCGAACAGGGCATGAAACAAAAATATACACCAATGGTGAGCGAAACGGACAAACCTGCTATTTATTTGAATACCGAGATTATGGAAGAATTCCGTCCGCGGTTGCAAAAGTTTTATTATGATGAAACGAAATACGGCAGTTATTTAGAACAGTTGGGGATAAAATATCCAACGGTGCGGGTGACGAGTAGCGGCGGTACGAATGGAGGTAAGAAGTAATTCAGTTGTGTTCGGGTGTTCAAGTGTTCTTGTGTTCATGTAACGCTCGCACTTGAACGCACAAAACACGTTAGGATGTGTTCGGGCGTTCAAGTGTTCATGTAACGCTCGCCCTTGAATGCACAAAACACGTTAGGATGTGTTCAGGTGTTCATGTAACGCTCGCACTTGAACGCACAAAACACGCTAGGATGTGTTCGAGTGTTCGGGTGTTCGTATAAGCGGACATGAACACTCGAACACACAAACACATGAACACAACCAATGAGAAAAATTGCGATTTCCGATATTCACGGGTGTAATGATACCTTTCAGCGCTTGTTGGAAAAACTGGCGCTTGTGTCGGGGGATGAGTTGTATTTGTTAGGCGATTACATTGACCGAGGAGCGGATAGTAAAGGCGTGCTGGACACGATTTTTTTATTGCAACAACAGGGATTGTCGGTGCAATGTCTGAAAGGAAATCATGAACAAATGATACTGGATGCAGTGGATGGGATAGATGATGAATTGATGGACTTGTGGTTGGATAATGGCGGTATTGCTACGTTAGAGAGTTTTGTGGTAAATGGCAAACCAAATGTTGCCGACGAATATTTTACCTTTTTAGAAAATTTGGACTTGTATTTTGAAGTGGATGAATATATTTTAGTACATGCTGGGTTCAATTTTAAAATACCCTTGCCATTTGCGGATGGAGATGCTATGTTGTGGATTCGGGATTGGTATCACAATTTGAATCGCAATTGGCTGGGCGACCGCATCATTGTACACGGACACACGCCGATGCGCAAGGACGAGATTCGAGAACAATTTAAAAACTTGGATAACCTGCCGATTTTGGATATTGATGGTGGCTGTGTGCATAAGGGAAAGCGACGTGGCGTGGGGTATTTGTGTGCGTTTGATATGACGAATCGGGAATTGTATTTTCAGGATAATATTGAAAATTGATAGGTTTTCAAGACGGGACAGGTTTTCGAAAACCTGTCCCGTCTTGGTAATTATTTTTACTAATTTCGTGCCGAATTAAAAAACAACCTCGTGTCAACAATCTATACCGACATCCTCGCCCACCTGCGCGCGCAAGCCCTTGAAGCGGGCGATATCATGCGCCACTTTTTTCGCAATCCTGACTGCAAAGTGTATATCAAACCAGATGGTTCCAAAGTAACCGATGCGGATTTGACCATTTCTACGATGATTCAAAAGCGTTCGGCGGCAGCATTTCCAGATATTTTATTGTACAGTGAAGAGACGAATCCAAAACCTAAAATTGAAGCGGGTAAAAATTATTTTATCATTGATGAATTGGATGGCACGGCGTACTTTGCCGATGGCGTGACGGGTTTTGCACATTTAGCAGCTTATCATGATGCGACGGAAGGTTTTGCGATTGGTGTAATGTATTATCCATTGGAAGATATTTTATTATATGCTGTGAAAGGGCAGGGCGCTTTTATGGAAAGAAGTGGCGAGAAAATGCAACTGCAACCACCACCTGAGAAATCTTGGGAGGAACTTCGGTTTCATCATCCGTTGCGGTATTTGGGAGATAAATATAAGGTGTTGTTTGATAAAATGAAGGTGAACGAAAGTCGTATTTTTTATCCGGCTGGCATTTTGCGCACGATAGAAATGGTGGAAGGGAAGCTCGAAGCGGCGGTTTTATTGTATCCTTATATTTCACCCTGGGATTTAGCGGCAGAGAAAGCTTTTCTTTCCGAATTGGGTTTTATGTATTCTTTTTTGGATGGCTCGACGGTTACTTTTAGTGATACGCGGAATAATAATAATTTGGGGTATCTTATTTGTCCGAAGGCACATCAAGAACGCTTAATTGTAGAAGTCTCCAAGCACTTACCTTAATCTTTAGTCGAAAAACCCCAACCATTTGTCTTATTTCTATTCTTAAATGTTGTATTTATACAACAAATAGCCCTATCTTTACAATATGGAAACGCGAAAAATATATAATCGAATTGCGTTGCTGCGGCAGGAGCGCGAGGTGTCGCGTAAGGATTTGTCGGAGGCTTTGGGTGTAAATTTTCAGACGATAGGCTA
>CAZJXN010000166.1:9058-11126 GCA_964549655.1 uncultured Saprospiraceae bacterium | reverse complement strand
GAGGCTTCTGTAACGGTTTAGTGAATCGCAAAATGTAAAATATTGAATTTTAAATGTAAAAGTGCCGCTCTCCTGTGTACAATGACATTTTAAATTGAGCGGTTGTTTATTAAACGTTACTTAATATTTTAAAAACGAAAGAGGAGGAATACATTTTTCCTCCTCTTTGATATAATTTTTTAATCATGGAAAAAAGATTTCCGATTCCGCCATTTACTTTGGAAACCGCTTTACAGAAAGTGCAAGCAGCCGAAGATGCTTGGAATACCAGAGACCCCGAGCGGGTGGCACAGGCTTACACGGTGGACACCGAGTGGAGAAACCGAACTGATTTTATAAACGGACGAGAAGAAGTAAAGCAATTCCTTAAACGTAAATGGGAAAAAGAGCACAGCTATAAACTAAAGAAAGAGTTGTGGGGTTTTCGGGAAAACCGCATGGCGATTCGGTTTGAATATGAATGGCACGACGACGCGGGGCAGTGGTATCGGAGCTATGGCAATGAAATGTGGGAATTTGACGAAAATGGATATATGCAAAAGCGGTTTGCCAGCATCAATGATTTGCCCATTTTGGAAACGGAACGAAAATTAAAGTAAATAATATTTTTGAATATTGTAATGAAAAATAAAGATGATTATTATATAAAACGATGTATGGTATTGGGTGAACAAGCCGCTGCCAGTGGGAATCCGCCGGTTGGTTGTGTTTTAGTTTTAAATGACGTAATCATCAGTGAAGCGCAAGAAGCTGCTAAAAGTAAAATGGATATTACTTGCCATGCGGAACTGGAAGCCATTAGAATGGCGGTAAAAACTTTAAATACCAATAATTTATCAGATGCCGTTCTTTACACAACCCACGAACCTTGTGTAATGTGTGCCTACGCCATTCGCTTTCATCGCATCAAAAAAGTAATATTTCTGCATACGGTTAGCTTTCTGGGCGGCGTTTCTTCGGCTTTACCCTTATTGACGACCACCGCTGTGCCGCCCCACTGGGGTGTTGCGCCCGAAATTGTTCATTACCAAGGGGAGTAAAAGTATTATATTAAAATGTAAAAATATTTTTTATGGTAACTGCAGCTTCTGTTTCTACGCTTATCAATTCGCAAAATGGCAATTTGGCTTTCAAAATTTTTCCTCTTGAAGATAACAATCCTTTCGACCATTTACAACGACATAATTATTACTCAATTATATTGATACAGGAAGGGCAAGGTACGCTCAAAGCAGACCTTGCCGAATATGATTTTGACGGACAGACACTGCTGTTTTTTGCGCCTTACCAGCCCTATGTGCTCCGTAGTAAAGACAATTTAAAGGGATGGGTTATTCATTTTCACCCTGATTTCTTTTGTATTCACAAACATCATAAAGAAGTAGCGTGTAATGGCGTGTTATTTAATAATATTTACGAACCGCCTTTATTAACCCTTGAAGACAAGGAACTTACGCAGTTTTGTACCCTGATAGCGCAAATGAAGGAAGAAATGCAAAATATAGCTTTGGCACAATACGAATTACTGATTGCTTATTTGAAAATACTGCTTATCACCGCTTCGCGTTTAAAAATCGTCCAGCATCCGACTGCACAACCAACCATTACAGATGCTAAAGAGCCATTTATTTTACAAACTTTAAAAGATTCGATTGAACAACATTATAAAACAAAACATAGCGCCAGCGATTATGCCGAATTATTGCATATCTCTCCAAAAGCATTAGGTAAAATTAGTAAATCTCATTTTAATAAAACGATAACCGACTTGATTGTGGAACGAATCATCATAGAAGCCAAGCGCGAATTGTACCTTACTTCCAAAGCGGTGAAAGAGATTGCGTATGAATTGGGTTTTCAGGATGAATACTACTTTAGCCGTTTTTTCAAAAATAATGCCGACATCTCTCCGCAAGGCTACCGCGAAACGGTAGGCTTTGCAAGAGCAGAAGCTTAAAAACGGTTTTCAGTTTAGTAATTGTTAATCGTTGATTGCTAAACTATTTTCATTCAAAAAATTAAAAATTAAAAATTAAAATTTAATGCTGCTTGATTACTTATCCATCCG
>CAZJXN010000166.1:1241-8958 GCA_964549655.1 uncultured Saprospiraceae bacterium | reverse complement strand
AAAAATTAAAAATTAAAAATTAAAATTTAATGCTGCTTGATTACTTATCCATCCGCACCACTTTCGGTAAAAACGTGCCAATCACTTCCACCAAATCACTCTGAAACGCCATCACTTGCTCAATATTTTTATACGCAAAAGGCGCTTCGTCTATGCCGCCGCCGACTAAATCCACGCCGTGTACTTTTAAATAATTATTCATTTGAGACTGGCTAAACGATTCTTGCGCTTTGCGCCGCGACATTTTACGACCCGCTCCATGCGATGCAGAATTTAATGAAATCGGCTTGCCTTTTCCGCGCACGATGAAGCCCGGCGCAGTCATCGAACCTGGAATAATTCCTAAAACACCTTCGCCCGCAGGCGTTGCGCCCTTGCGGTGCACGATGGCTTCCCGACCGTTGACTTGTTCTTTCCAAGCGAAGTTATGATGATTTTCCACGGTTGCAATCGGCTGTTGTCCAAGGGCTTGCGCTAAACGGCGGTGAATATGCGCATGATTTGCGGAAGCATAATCGCCCGCTAAATTCATTGCCAACCAATATTCCATGCCTTCTTCACTATCTAAAGAGAGCCACGCCAAATTTTTCGCATCCTTCGGCAACGGCGTTTTATCCATCGCTACTTTTGTGAAATGCTGGGCAATATTCGCACCCAAACCACGCGAACCGGAGTGGGAGAGGAGTCCAACATATTCACCAATTGGTAAATGGAATTCATTATTTACATCCGAAATATTAACAATCCCAAATTCGACAAAATGATTACCTGAGCCAGAGGAGCCAATTTGGTCAACCGCTTTTTGTTTTAACTTTTTTAGAATTGGAATCTCTTTAAATTCTGGGCGACTCAACACTTCGTCATCCATCGGTTTATCAAAGACGGATTGCCCGAAGCGCGTGTTTTCCAAAATCAAATCCTTGAGCTTAGCACGATTTTTTTCTAAAAATTCTGGTTTCAAATCATATACCGTCAGGCACATTCTACAACCAATATCCATGCCAACGCCGTAGGGAATCACTGCATTTTCAGTCGCCAACACACCACCAATTGGCAATCCGTAGCCTTCATGCGCATCCGGCATAAGCGCACCCGCGACCGTGACAGGCAGGCGCATTGCCGTTTCCATCTGCGCAATTGCGCCGCGCTCAATGCCTTCGATTCCAAATGATTCGTAAGATTGTGGCGTTTCTGCTAATGCCAAGAGCGTTTCAATCTTTTCTTTTTCTGATTTTTGCAATAACAAACGACTTACTGGCGCGAGTTTATTATCGTTGGTGAATGATTCTGGATTTTCTAAAATATTTTTTAAAATAGAAATAGCATCATCAAAGCTTTTACGCTTGTAATGTTGATGCATCACACTGATAGCCGTGCCGATAGCTGGACCTTCTTGGTAGCCGATGGCGACTAAATCTTTCCCGCGTAATTTTAATTTTGGCATTTTTGGAAAACGTTGATTTGCAGCTTTCCAACGCTTGAAGGTGAGAAATAATTCCCTCAAATAATTAATAGGACACTGATTTTTAGGATTCTGATTGATTTTAAATCATAATAAACCATAAGCCTCCTAAAAATCAGTGTACCATTTTTATTTACCGACTGCCTGAATTCTACGTAGAAACAATTGCGCGTCACTTGTTTCAACTGGCTGAATTTCAAAGGTTTCGCCGTCGGGCATTTTGATGACGAGGTCTTTTGCTTTCATGCCTGCAAGCGCTTCTGTGAATGCCGGATTATTAGAAGTTACACTCAGAATTCCTTGTTTATAACCAAAGTAATAATATAAATCACTGGAGTTTTTGATGTAAATGTAAAGCCGGTCGTCTTCATTGGAAGGCATTCGGCACTCGATGTAACAAGTGAGCGTTTTATGTAATGGTTCGCCAGCTACACTGACTACGCCTATTTTAGAATCGGTGCTTATAAAGGACTGATATTCTACATTCCAAGCCATCTTCGCACGACTGAAAACAAAAGCATACGGATTGTGTTTTTTCGGAATATCCAAGAAGCCAGAACTGATACCGATAATGGAAGTATTCACTTCTTCATTATCTGGAAAAATTTCGGAGGCTGCGTCTTTATAAAAAACAACATCATTTAAATAATTAATGGCTGGTGCATCAAAACTGGCTTGCAAATCATTATAAATTATTTTCATCAACGCTTCTGGTAATGTAAATTGTACGCCCAACATCATATCGCCAGTGACGGGTACAGTGGGTTCTTCCGGTGCTAAACTTGTCAGAGAAGCAGTGTCGCTCACGATTTGAGAAGTATCAGCAGGCGGCGGGAAAACGGTTTTCAAGAAACCTGCGGCATCCAATTTTACATATTTCAAACCGGAACCGAGATTAAATTTACCCTTTGCTTCAATGCTGCCATCTACATTTTTGAACGTAAGGACGTTGCCACGTGTGCTATTAGCCAAAATTTTAGCAGAATCGCCGAAGATGAAATAGTCTTTATTTTGATAATATTTGAACACCCCTTTGGCCGGTAGAATGGCGCGGTCTTTGCGAAAACGCAGCGGCATCATCACGCTAGGATACACGCGGGCGCTCTCTTTGCTCAAGAATAAACCCGTTTCAATCGGGTCGCCCTCTTCACTTTTAGGCGTGTCATAACGGATGGCGAGGTCTTCTTTCGCCGCTTCACTTTGCACCGAAAACCAGTAACGACTTGGCAATTTATCACTTTCCAAACGGGCAAAACCATCAAAACTCAGATTTTTAGACGCTGCATCCAGACTAATTGTGCCGTAAAATTGCGTTTTGTGATCTACATAAAAATTCGCATCCGGCTTTACTTCCCCCCTTGCACGGGTCGCGGTTTTCTTTTCACTATAATTTCCCTTCCCGATGGGTTCGCCCACAATATCCTGAAATTCAATCTCTTGCTTACGCGCTCCAATATTATATTCATAAAAACCACTGGCAGTATAATTTCTTCTGCCTTTAATATTGACCGTCGCTCGATTAATAACGTGGTTTTTATTAATGGTATCACATACGATTTTTGCACTATCTAAAGTAGCCATTACACCGCCGGGTTGCACTTCCACATAACCACTATCCGGGTAAATGAGCGCATCGGCAGTAATGATATAAGGAACACCACCAATTTGTAACTCGCTGGATTTCAAATTGTAAGAAGCTGTTTTTCCTTGAAATAGTAAAGAGTCTTGATCAGGATGAATGGATAAGAAACTGCCGAGTTTATTGGCATCGGATTTGAATTTAATCATTTCCTCCTTCATGTCCCAATTGAACTCATTCATTGAAGTTTCATACTGATTATAAGGAAGCGTGGTTACTAAAAAATCATCATTTGCTTTAAAATTACCCACTTCTTTATCAAAATCTACTTCGCCTTTTACATTCGAGGTTTTTAATGCCAAATCGGCTGCATTCGCGGCTTTTATTTTTAAATCTGTCGTATCAGCTTTGGAAGAAAAAGCACCAAACGCAAAGAGTTTAGAAGTCATACTCGCTTTATCCCAATCCAATAACCCATTACCTTTCAAACCGCCGGGCGTTAAAATTAAAGTACCCGCTAAGGTATGATTTTCTTTATTAAATAATTTAAATGGCGCAGTCTCTGAACTTACATACATACTGTCCCGATACGGTCGCCATGTAATGTTTACATCCACACCTCGCACGCGCGGCACCTGTGTAGCCGAAACGCGGTCTTCTTCCAAGTTGAATTGGTCGGCAAGTGCCAGCATTTCTTGGGGTTTGAAGGTGAGTGTTTTCGCATCTACGGAGGCGCCGAGATATTTTAATTTTCCTTCACCGAGCAAACCTTTATTACTTAAATTTACTTTACCGATATAATTTCCCTTTCCTTTATAAACTGGATACCCTTCTTTAGGCGTGTTACTTATAAAACCCAACGAAAAATCATCACCTTGTAACTTCACGGTTTCTTTAAAATCAGGAAAAATATCAGCAGAATGTAATTCACCTTTAAATTGAATTTCTTCTTTTGTGTAACGGTCTAAATGATTAAAACTAAATGGTGTCATTTTAAAATAAAAAGAATCACGCGCATACGTACCTTTGCTCGTACTATCTCGGTCTTGGTCATAATAAATGTAAGAAGGTTTCTTCGTTTGTAAAGAAGGAAAAATGGGAATGTCTTGTTGTCCAGATTTATTATTAGGCGCATCAATCAGCAAAATGCCGCTCACGTGCTCAATGCGCGAGCCAATCGAATAGGCAATCGGCTGATTATTTTTGTCCAAACTATCCGTCGGAGCGTACAAATCAAAATAGCGAACTGAATCCAATCCAATCTGAAATTTATCATATTCAAAATGAAAATCTTTGCCTTCGAGCGCAGTTAGACCCGCGAATAACTTGCCATCAAAATCCATATCTCGATTGGGTTTCAATATAATCTGATTGCCCAAAGGCTTCAAACCGACTCGCTGGCGCGCACTGAATTCCACACGCGGCACGCCACTAATACTTATATTTTTATTTTTTAAATTTAAAACAGCATTGGTACTATCGGTTTTAGATTGAATTTTCAGGAGGTCATAATCCACTTTTTTCTGGTCGGCATCGGCGTACAAAAACACTTTATCCTTCACTTCTACCAACTGCTTGTCGCTGTCATAATTGATGAAACCCTTTGCCACCAAGTCGTAGAGCAAGCTTTGAATATTATCCACCGTAAATTTAGGTTCAATGCGCTTGGCTAATAAATTGGCATCTATCACGCGCGTTTTTTCCTTTTCCGCCGTGATTTTCATAATAGAAATTGGATTGACGGTACCTACGTTCTGAATCCGCTGGTATTCGCTTTTTTCAAAATATTTAAGCGACTCAAAATTAATACCTTGCTTGAATGAAGATTGAATAGACTTTTTACCAATCAACATCGAATCTTTTTCTAAATAGACACTGATATCTTCCGCATCAATATTGAGCTGGTGCATGGAACTGAAAAATGGATTGCGGTCGCTGCCTCGCTCGCCGCGCGACAGTTGAATTTCTTTTTTATCAATCAAAAACCGAATGTTCACAGAAGGATGATAAATAGAATCTTTTCCAAAATATAATACGGCTTCCACTCGATCGCCCACAATCAACTCGCCCCGCCGGATGACAAACGACTCCGCCGCCCCTCTAAAAACAGCTTGGTCTTTCCCATTTGCCACACTGATATTTGCCTTGTCCTCTTTCGTGCCGATGCCGTACACCGTTGCGCCCTGCAAGCGAAAACCGCCTGTAAATTTCACGCCTTTGCCAATATTTTCAATATCCAAGCGGTTCTCAGCCGATACGAAACGCGGGTACGAACCAAGTGTAGCGTCATTTCCAAATACCAATTTATCGCTCAAAGTGCCGGGAATCGCCTTCGACCCAAAAAACTGCGGGTAGTGTAGGCGAGCACTTTTCACTTCGTACAAACTCTTTTTTGTTTCGAGTTCATAGTCATCAATTTCAGCATATACATCTTTCAAACCCAATCGGTCCCAAGTGATTTTGCCGCCCTTGCCTTTCCACACTTGTTCTACTGGAAAGTACTCACCAGCAGTTTGATATATATAAATAGAATCTTGCTTGTGTCCCGCCATCAAGTCGAGTTTGTCGAAACGCAGGGAGGGTTTTTTATTTTCGTATTTCCACTGATATTTGTCGGTGAGCGCGTACCAAGTCGTGCCCAATTCGGAAACACGCAGGGTTTTATTTTCAAAAAAATGGCTGGAAAATTGTACAAATTCTAAAAACGGATTGACCTTTTGATTTTCAATATCTGCCAGCATGGAGTTTAGAATCTTGTGCCAATCTTTGAAAGTCTGCTCTGGATTCTCGGTTTTTTTCACCACCATCAGCGCCGACAAATACTCGTTGAAAAATGGATTCGCCGTCATGCGCAAGCGCAGCATATCGTTCCCCGTCTTGAGTACCTGTTGGAATTCTTCGTCTGTAAATAAGCCGCCTTTGAAGTTTTTTTCAAATTCTTTGTACAATTCCTCCTGCGTTTTTTGCTTGCTGGCGGTCATGTACGTTTCGAGTTGGGCGGTGAATTCTTCGCGGTTTTCGGAAAATTGCTCTAAGCGTTGTGCGTGCGCACTTGCGAGGCAGCCAATCGTCAGGATTAGCCCAAGGTATAACTTTCTCATCCTCTTCAAAAAGGTTTAAAATGTTGATAAATGTTCATGGTGGTCTCCTTTTTCAGATGGCATCTCCGCAGGAGGTGTCATCTGAAAAAGAAGCATATTAGACTCAACGTAGAAAAAGGGATAAAGTGTATTATTTTAACAATTTTAGGCAAGCCCAATTGCCGCGTGTGAGGCGTTCGTCCACAGTAAAGCGAAAATCATCGGCGAAGGTTTCTATAATAAGCCTATCTTCTTGTAAAATACCCGACAATAGCAGCACGCCGTTGCGCTTGATTTTTTCTGCTAAAACGGGCAGCGCATCCAATATTACATTGCGATTAATATTTGCCAATACTACATCATAAGCCGAGTCCAATATTACATCCAGCGTACCGTGATAGACTTGAATATTATCTACATTATTAATTTGCGCATTTTCTAAAGTATTGTCGTACGCCTCGCGCTCAATGTCCACCGCATCAATGATAGAAGCACCGAGTTTAGAAGCTAAAATCGCCAGAATGCCCGTGCCGCAGCCGAAGTCAAGCACTTTCGCACCCCGAAAGGAGAGTTCCCGCATGGCTTGAATCATCATAAAAGTCGTCTCGTGATGTCCCGTACCAAAAGCCATTTTCGGATTGATTATAATTTCGTGCTTTACATCTTGCATCGGCAGGTGAAAATCAGCTCGAATGCCACAAAAATTAAGCACTTTCACGGGTTGGAAACTGGCTTCCCATTCGGCATTCCAATTGCGGTGAGGGATTATTTCTTTTTCGTAGGTAAATGAATGTCTATCCTGAATGTTGGATAAAGTAGCTTCGATATTGACAACGTCTTCTTTTTCAGAAATATACGCATTAAAACCAACTTCTGTTTCTTCAAAAGTATCAAAGGGTAATTCGCTCAAGAAAGCTAATAGAATGTCCGATTGTCGAGGTTCAACGCTGATTTTATATTGCCAATAATTCATAGAAGAGTTGGGATAAATTGTTCTAATGACTCCAAAGTCACCAGAAAAATTAAATATGATGTTATTCTGAAATCAGGATTCCATTGCGATGCTTCACCGTGGAAGGCGCGACACCTACATTATTATCTAATTGAATCTCTGGCAGTGCTACTTGCAGCCCAATTTTTATCATCGCCAAGTGGTGCAGAGCGTGGTCATACGCAAACATTAATTCCCGACCGACGGACGACGCTAATTCGGGACGCTCCAAGGCTTGAGCTGAAAATTCACCGCGTACATTTATAGGTTGCGTTTCTATAAAATGTGTAATGACTTGTGTAATATTTTGAAATGCCTGTTTAGTAAAATGAACATCCGATTCTGCCAGCGGGTTTCGGTCGCGATTCGCATAATCTACCGTGCCATCTTCAATGCCTTTGATTAAACACAAATAAAAATCCAAAATATGCCGAAAATGCTGCCCGATAGAGGAATCTTTAAAAACGTCAAGCGGCTTTGTATACAATTGATTATCAAGAGAATCCAATAACGTCGTTATTTGCTGAATGATAAACTGATTTCCTTCCCTACAATTCATTTTATGTAATTTGGGATTAGTAATTTGGGATTAGTAATTTGGGATT
>CAZJXN010000166.1:0-1141 GCA_964549655.1 uncultured Saprospiraceae bacterium | reverse complement strand
GTAATTTGGGATTAGTAATTTGGGATTAGTAATTTGGGATTTGGGATTAGTTATTAGTGATTAGTTATTTGTGATTAGTTATCGTAACATCTGGCATCTCAAAATCTGGCATCTGGCATCTCAAAATCTGGCATCTCTCAAGTATAAATCTCTTTTCGATTCGCCTTCAACGTATTCATCAACAAAGAGACGACCGTCATTTGTCCGACGCCGCCGGGTACCGGAGTGATATAACTTGCTTTGAGCGCAACACTTTCAAAATGAGCATCGCCTTTCAGCACGTAACCTCTCGGATTGAACAAATCTTCTACCCGATTCATACCGACATCAATCACAACGACCCCGTCTTTCACCATATCGCCGGTGATTAAATCTGGGCTACCAATGGCTACGATTAAAATATCGGCTTTCATAGTATGGGCTGCTAAATCCTTGGTGCGGCTGTGGCACATCGTGACCGTCGCGTTGCCGGGATTCGCTTTTCGAGATAATAAAATACTGATAGGCGTACCGACGATATTGCTTCTACCGACCACCACCACTTCTTTTCCGTCCGTTGGAATGTCGTATTGGCGCAGCATTTCTACAATACCAAATGGCGTAGCAGGCAAATACGCAGGCAATCCTTGCGCCATGCGTCCGAAATTGGTCGGGTGAAAACCGTCCACGTCTTTGCGCGGGTCAATGGCGAGCGTCACATTCTGCTCGCTGATGTGGCGTGGGAGCGGCAATTGCACGATAAAGCCATCTATATCGGTATTTTGATTTAAATCAGCTACAATTTCCAATAATTCCGCCTCTGTAATCGTCTCCGGTTTTCGGATGAGCGTTGAATTAAAACCCACTTCCTCGCACGATTTCACTTTGTTGCGCACGTACACCTCGCTAGCAGCATCCTCGCCCACTAACACAGCAGCCAAATGCGGCACTTTCGCCCCCAGCGCGTGAATTCTGCTCACTTCTTCTGCCAATTCTGTTTTAATCGTCTTCGCGACTGACTTTCCATCCAATAAAATCATAAGTTGATGTGCTAATCCCGCTTTGCGGGACAAGTTATGCTGATTTGCTAATGTGTTAATAACACACAGGTAATCAATTAATTGTAAAAATTGATAATGTCAATTATTTGAGTCGAAATACT
>CAZJXN010000165.1:0-11290 GCA_964549655.1 uncultured Saprospiraceae bacterium | reverse complement strand
TATCTCCTTTTATTTTCTAACAAGTTTTGGTGCGTTTGCCCTATTTTCACCTAACTAAAAGTGTACGGCTGGAAAATAGCTGATAAAATTAATTTGTAATCCTTATCCATTTCCTTACGAAGAGTAGCTTTATCTATCATTTCAATGGTATGACTCATTTCTGTTTTTAAATTACATTTTATTTTCTCCTTTTCCTTGGGTTTACTCAACCACCAATTAAGAAAAGCAGTAAGAAGTATACTTAATAGAATAAATATTCCTGCAATTAACCCGGGAAGTACTAACGCAATTGGTTTCTTAGTAATATCGGGTTGGGTTCCCTCATTTAAATTTCTATTTTGTTTAGACATTACACTTACTTTTATTCAAACTTCCATTTTGGGTAAGTCATGAGCAATAATTGAAAGCCTCAGACTTTCTTCTATTAAGGCATCGCAAGTTGTAAACTTGCCACAGCCGGGAAATATCCATTGATTTAATTTATGCTTCAACGCTTTCAATCAACACCTCCAATATCTGCTTTGCCGCTTTCGCAATCTTCGTACCCGGACCAAAAATACCCGCCACGCCCTGTTGGTACAAAAAATCATAATCTTGCGCAGGAATTACACCGCCCACAATCACTAAAATATCTTCCCGACCGAGGGTTTTCAATGCTACAATCGTTTGCGGTACCAGCGTTTTATGACCGGCAGCCAGCGAAGAAATACCGAGAATATGCACGTCATTTTCAGCAGCTTGACGGGCGGCTTCGGCAGGCGTTTGGAAAAGCGGACCCACATCTACATCAAAACCCAAATCGGCGAAACTGGTAGCAATGACTTTCGCGCCGCGGTCGTGTCCGTCTTGACCGAGTTTGGCGACTAAGATGCGTGGGCGGCGACCGTCCAATTCAGCAAATTTATCAGCCAGTTCTTGTGCCATTTTGA
The DNA here is from genome assembly GCA_964549655.1 of uncultured Saprospiraceae bacterium. Taxonomy (GTDB): domain Bacteria; phylum Bacteroidota; class Bacteroidia; order Chitinophagales; family Saprospiraceae; genus JADJNW01. The sequence continues at coordinate 10,361 of CAZJXN010000165.1, read as the reverse complement.
AATCTTCATCCATTTTAAATTCGTTGGCATACACACCAGAAATGGTGCGTGTGGTAGCAGTAAAGCGTCCGAAAGCGCGTTCCATCGCGGTAGAAATTTCACCTAAAGTAGCTCTGAGACGGGCGGCTTGTATGGCTGATTCTAATAAATTTCCTTCGCCGGACTCTGCAGCTTGATGTAAATTTTCCAAGGCTTGTTGCACCGCAGCTTCACCCCGACTATTTTTTATTTTCTGCAAACGATTCAATTGCGATTCGCGCACGGCGGCGTTGTCCACATCTCGAATGTCAAGGGTGCTTACTTCTTCTATTTGAAAAATATTCACCCCTACAATTTGGTCTTTGCCGCTGTCAATACGAGCTTGTTTACGGGTGGCGGCTTCTTCGATGCGCAACTTGGGCAAACCTGCTTCAATCGCTTTGGTCATGCCGCCGAGCTCTTCCACTTCTTGTATCAATTCCCAGGCGCGGTGAGCGAGTTGGTCGGTCAGATATTCTACATAATAGGAGCCGCCCCATGGGTCAATCGCTTTGGTGATATCGGTTTCTTTTTGCAAATAGAGTTGGGTATCGCGGGCAATTTTGGCGGAAAAATCAGTGGGTAAGGCGATGGCTTCGTCTAATGAATTCGTGTGCAAAGATTGCGTTCCACCAAAAACGGCGGCGAGGGCTTCGATGCAAGTGCGAGCGATGTTGTTGAATGGGTCTTGTTCTGTCAGGCTCCAACCAGACGTTTGACAATGCGCGCGCAACGCCATGCTTTTCTCGCTTTTCGGATTGAATTGTTTGATCAATTTTGCCCACAGCATCCGAGCGGCGCGGAGTTTGGCGATTTCCATAAAATGATTCATGCCAATGCCCCAGAAAAAAGAAACACGCGGCGCAAAATCGTCAATATTCAAACCCACTTTCAAACCGGCACGAATATATTCCAACCCATCTGCTAACGTGTACGCCAACTCAATATCCGCCGGAGCGCCCGCCTCGTGCATGTGATAGCCGCTGATGCTGATAGAATTAAACTTGGGCATATTTTTGGCGGTATAAGCAAAAATATCAGCGATGATGCGCATACTTGGTGTGGGCGGGTAGATGTAGGTGTTGCGCACCATGAATTCCTTGAGAATATCGTTTTGAATCGTGCCGCTCAACTGCTCCGGGTTCACCCCTTGCTCTTCCGCCGCGACGATGTAAAATGCCATGATTGGAATGACCGCACCGTTCATCGTCATCGAAACGGACATTTGGTCGAGCGGAATTTGGTCAAACAGAATTTTCATATCTTCTACACTGTCAATCGCCACACCCGCTTTTCCCACATCGCCCACGACGCGCTCGTGGTCGCTGTCGTAGCCGCGATGGGTGGCGAGGTCGAACGCTACAGACAAGCCTTTTTGTCCTTGTGCGAGATTTTTACGATAAAAAGCGTTGCTTTCTTCGGCAGTGGAGAAACCAGCGTATTGGCGGATGGTCCAAGGTTGGGTAAGGTACATGGAAGCGTACGGTCCGCGCAGGAAAGGCGAGATGCCAGCGGCGAAGGGCAAGTGGGGCGCATCTTTTATAGCCTCAAAAGTAAAAAATGGGTGAACATCAATTTTTTCGGCAGTGTGCCAAGGTTCGAGCAAAGAGATGTCATCACTCGGAGTGATGACATCTCTTTTAAAAGGTATTTTTGAAAAGTCTGGACTTGGCATTTGATTGACCATTTAGGATTGACTATTTACCGCTATTTCGGCAGCTAAAGTTGCTAAAAAATCGGCAGTCGGGCAAATGAGAAATATTATTTCCAGCAAAAGGATATAGGCTAGTTTCTGATGGCGAAGGGCGGCGAGCAAAAATTTGCCTTCAGCGAGCAAAAGTGTGGCAGCAAACTGTCAACGGGGGAGGGCAGCGAGCAGAAGTTTGCCATCAGCGATCAAAAGTGTGGCGGCAAACTGTCAACGGGGGAGGGCAGCGAGTAGAAGTTTGCCATTAGCAAGCAAAAATGTGGCGGCAAACTTTCAATGGTGGAGGGCAGCGAGCAACAGTTTGTCCCCAGCGAGCAAAAGTGTGGCGGCAAATTTTTAATGGCGGAGGGCAGCGCGTAAAAATTAGCCTTCAAAAAACACCTTAGCACTGCTAAGTTTAATATTTTCGCAACAAAAAATAGCAATGCGAAAATTCAGTGCCGATTATATTTTTCCAGTTTCAAGCGAACCGATTAAAGAGGGTGTAATTGTAACAGACGATGAAGGTGAAATTCTACAAATGGACCGGCGGGAAAACCACGACCCAACAAGCTTGGACATTCGCAAAGGCGTAATCGTACCGGGTTTTGTAAATACGCATTGTCACTTGGAACTCTCGCACATGAAAAGTTTAGTGGCGACTGGTACGGGCTTGATTCCGTTTATCCAAAGCGTGGTGCAATATCGAGATTTTCCGATGGAACAGATTTTGGATGCCATTGAACGGGCAGACCAAGAAATGTACGAAGGCGGCATTGTAGCGGTGGGCGATATTTCAAATAAATTGGACACTGCGGCGCAGAAGGAACGCAGTAAGATTCGCTATTATACCTTCGTGGAAATGTTTGATTTGCTGCAAGCGCACCTGACAGAGCCCAATTTCAACGATTATAAAACGGTATATGACGGACAGAGTACGGCGCATGGCAATCGGAAGAGTGTAGTGCCGCACGCGCCGTATTCGGTGACCCCAGATTTATTTAGACGAGTTGCGAAATTTAATACCGAAGAAGATACAACGATCAGTATTCACAATCAGGAAACCGAACACGAGGATGCCTTTTTTTTGACGAAAACCGGGGATTTGTTAAAATTCTATGGCGGTTTTAATTTATCGCTCGACCATTTTGAACCAACTGGCGCTACTTCGATTCATTACGCGATGCAATATATGAATCCGAAGCAGCGAACCTTATTTGTACACAATACCATGACAACGGTCGCGGATATGCAAGCGGCGCAAAGCTGGAGTGACCGCGTGTATTGGGCGACTTGTGCCAATGCAAATTTGTACATTGAAAATCGCTTACCGAATTATAAAAATTTTATCGAAAATAATGCGCGGCTGACCATTGGGACGGATAGTTTGACTTCGAATTGGCAACTGTCGGTGTTGGAAGAAATGAAGGCGATTGCGCGGTATCAGTCGTATGTGGATTTTGAAACGATGCTGCGCTGGGCGACGCTGAATGGGGCGGAGGCGCTGGGTTTTGAACAAGATTTGGGAAGTATTGAAGTGGGTAAAACGCCAGGGCTGAATTTACTGGATTTAAAGGAGGATCCCACCACTGCGGGACAAGTCAGGAGGATAGGAGCGGATACGAAAGTGGAGAAGTTGATTTAGTAGGAAGTGTGGCACATTTTGGAAATGCGCCACATTTTATAAGTAGGAAGTGCGGCACATTTTGTAAATGCGCCACATTTTACAAGTAGGAAGTGCGGCACATTTTGTAAATGCGCCACACTTTGTAAGAACTTTATTGCAATATAACCTTGCCCATCCACTGTCCTTTGCTGGACGTGATTTTAGCGAAGTAAACACCTTTAGGAAGTTGTTGTAAATTAACTTGAACAGAGCCAGTCAGCTTTTTTGAAATTTGTATTTTTCCACTCAAATCCATTATTTGCAATAAAGCACCGTCTGGCGCATTTTTGAAAAAAACGACCTCCGCAGCGGGATTCGGATATACCGCTATCGGTAAGCGACTTTGCGCTATGTCTTTCGCACTGGTCTGAATTTGTTGATACGTTCCAAAAAAGCTAAGTGTATTCAATACTGCTGGAAAAATACAGCCCGTGTGGTCGGCAGTGGGATTCACGTCTATTGCATCTACATTTACCGAGCCCAATGCATTCATAACCGAGTCAGCGACGATACTATTTGTGTACGGCACTTGGTCATCCGCACGGCAGTAAAAAAGGCGAGTCGGTGCTTTGGCAGCAAATTTGTACGTGTCGTTACTTGCCAGTGCTTGATTAATCGGGTGGTTAGGATTTGTTGCTATCGCATTGATAACACTGTCTTGCAACATATATTTCGCAATCGAAGCACCATTATATAATTTCAAATTGGTAATAAGGGTTGTATTAAATTGCGAAACCGAAATCGTGCCAGCAAGGAATTGTTCAATAATTTGTTTGTAAGTAGGTTTAAAAATACGGTCTAAATTATCATATATATCGTATGCCAAATTATACGAAAGGATGGTATAAGCCACATACGCCGGAAAATTATACACACGGTCGCTCAAAATCAACTCCCGCATCGCAACGGAAATGCTGTACGGACCCGACAAATGCGCCGCCGCCGTGACCGTAAAATCATTCGCAAAATTCTTTTCCAACGCTTGGTGCATCGCCATTGAAGCGTGTCCGCCTTGTGAATAACCCGTGAGAAAAAGCTGATTATTTACTAAAATATTATTTTGTAATAAATAGGGACGCACTGCAAACAACATATTGATACCCGACGCCGCTTCCGACGCAGCGTGTACATAAGGATGAAAACCGCGCGATTCGCCCAACCCTAAATAATCAGGCATCAACGTGACGTAACCCGTGGCTGCAAAAATACCGCCCAATTCATAGCCGCCCAGCAAATTAGATGGCACATCTGTTTTGGAGTCCACTGTGCCGTGCATTGCTACGAGCAAGGGCATAACCACATTGCCACGGTCAGGCACAAGCAGCAAGCCGGATACGGTGTCCAACACGCCGTCCAAATCGGGCATGGTGTATGTGATTTTATACAATTTAATACCATTCTGTGCAAACGGTCCGAACTGCGCATCTAATTGTGCCTTGGTAAGCGAACCTTTTGATTCACTGCTGATGAGTTGCTGGCTGTACGCCAATAGGGGTGAGCACAGCCAAGCAGCTACAATTATCATTTTACAAAAAGAAATCCATTTCATTTAATTGTTCATTTTTTTATACGACGAACAGGAAACAAGCGACGCGTTTACAAAAAAATAGACACGCTCTTTTCGCTTGATTCCTGTTCGGGATAGAATTGCTAAATTTAAAATAAATCGTTTTACTGAAAACCTATAAGGTTTGTGTCAAATTTACAGTCCATCTTTCTCTACTTCCAAAATGGCTTTGACGTGCGCGTCTGCGATTTGTTGACGTATTTCATCTTTCATTAACTCCGCTACTTCTTTTCGGTTGTTGTAAAACCCATTTTCCGTCAGCACAGAGGTCATATTTGTCTTACGCAATACATAAAACTGGCCTTCTACTTTAGATTTGACGTGACGGTTTTTGAATCCAGTCTCCTCAATTAAATATTTTTGGAAAATGCCTGCCAATTTTTGACCGCGTTTGCTACCTGTAAAGAACCACGTTTCGATGCCACTCACACTGTCTGGTCCAAAGGTATTCATACTTGCTGCGGGTGCTGCATTGGAATGCACAGAAACAAACAGTTTTGGGATAGCCGATTTTTTATTATTCGCCCGTTCTACCCGACCTTGCAAAAAGTCATCAATATCCACTTCCGGTACGGTGATGAAATATTTTATATCAGCTTCATCCAATTGCGTGGTGATTCGTTTTACAATATCGCGATTGAATTCATATTCCATAAAGCGCTTGCCGCTGTCGTCCAATTGAGGCGAGCGTTTGCCAGCTGTTTGTTTACCGTGTCCGTTGTCGAGGCACCAGAGATAGCGCTGTTTAGTTTTAGTTTCGGTAGTTGGTACGGGCGTTAGCGGCGGGATTGCGGGTGTTGGCGGGGTTGGTGTAACAGGCGGCTGTACGGTTGGCTTCTTTTTGTCGTCAAACACATCCGCTTCAAATTCTTCACTGGCATCATTGGGTGGAATGACGATGTGTTCCATTTCATTGGCAACAACTATAACCGAATCAGAGCGCACCTCCGAAGCGTCTTGTGGTATGTTCGGTTCATTGATGGTGGGCTGAGGCGTAGGTTTTGGGCGTTCGGTGGTGTCCTGCGTTTTTTTAGAGCCAAAAAGCGATGCAAAGAAAGATTTAATGGCGTCAATAATTTGTTTGAACATAGAAGTAATTTTTTAAATATAAGACAATAGACGATGGATAGGAACTAATCTGCAATATCTAACGTCTGCTGTTCAAATTAAGGTTTGCCAAATTTATAATAAAAATAGCCATTCTGTTAAATTTTTTTGATGAAAACAGAATAAATAAAGGCTATCCGTTGGTACGCACGAATAGCCTTCAATGTTGCGAAATCTGTTTTCGGTTTTATTTTTTATCGGCGGAAGTGAATACGCGCTTCCAGTTGACTCCGTTACTCATCTCTCCCTCCTTCAGCGAAAACCAAATAAAGAGCGGTTTGCCTACCATATTTTCTTCTGGTACATAGCCCCAGATGCGCGAATCTTCCGAGTTGTGGCGGTTATCGCCCATCGCCCAGTAGTAATTTTGTTTGAAAGTATAGCGATTCGTTTCTTTCCCGTTTATAAAAATTTTTCCGTCGCGGATGGCGAAGTCGTTTTTTTCATAAATGTGAATCACTCTTTGATACAAGGCGATATTGGATGTATCAATTGTTATCGTAGCTCCTTTTTTTGGAATCCAAATCGGACCATAATTATCAATTGTCCAATTCGGAAAATGAGCCTTATCATGTGGAAAAACCCTGCCAGGCGCATCTTGCATCACCGCGTGTTCAATTTTTACATTTGGTGCGATGCCTTGCAATTTTTGTTTTTGCTCATTGGTCAAAATAAGGGTACTTTGGTATTGCTGGTCTTCCTTGGAAATACCCCAATCGGAAAAATTGCGCGTATTGATACCGATAAGTGGTAATTGCAAACTATAAGCATATTCCAACTTGGAAGGATTGTTCCCAACTTTGCCATTAATATATAACTGTCGGTTGCGAACTTCTAACGAATCGCCGCTTACTGCCACACATCGCTTGATGTAATGGTCCATTTTATCCATTGGGCGCGTCACGAGTTTTTTAATACCCAATTCAATTTGCTGCGAAAAAGGCTGCGGCACCGAGCCACGTCGAAGGTCGTGGATACTCCAAGTTCTTTCAGGAAAAATATAAACGCTATCGCCTTCTGGGTAATTAAAAACAATCAAATCGTTGCGGTCAATCGTTTCAAGTGCTGGAAAACGATAATAATCTAAACTCGGTTTTTCCCAATAAGACTCTGCGTCCAGACCGGGAATTCGATTGTGTAACAATGGAATCATTGCCACCGTTTGCGGGGTACGAATGCCATAATGTGCTTTGCTTACAAACAGAAAATCGCCAACCAGTAGCGAATCTTCCATCGAAGACGTAGGAATGACATACGCTTCAATCAAAAACATACGGATAAACGCTGCTGCAAATACCGCAAAAATAATAGCCTCTGCCCATTCGCGCAAGCCAGAGCGTTTGTAAGGATTGGCAGCTTCTAACTTTTGGTATTGCCGATTGTTTTTGGCATCGTGTGCAGCTTTGAGTTGGTTGCGGTAGTCGCGCTCTTTGACCAATGTCGGACCATCGTATTTCTCTTTTCCGGTTAAACCCAGATATAAAAAGAAAAATGGCGTTGCAATAACTGCCAGCACACTTTCCCAAAAGGTATAATGCCGAAACGAGCGCACCATATCAATTGCCAGACTTGCGTAAATGAAGATATTCACAATCGGGAAGAGGAGCCACGCGGCGTGGGCGGGTTTTCTACCCGCGAGCTGCGCCCACACTACAAAATTCAAGCCCGGCACTAAGCCTTTCCAGCCTTCTACGCCCGCTTTGGGAAAAACGAAATACAAACTGATACTCAATAAAATATAGCTGATGGCGAAAAAAAGTAAAAAGCCCATTTATAGTAATTAAGAATTATTAATGAAGAATGAATGCCGATACAATAGAATTAGGAAACTTCTAAAGTTTCCTAATTCTCGCTCAAAACACCTTGTAAAGATAAACGAAAATATTAGGATGAAATGTGCAATTAGAACAACTTGGACGAGTAAGCTGGTTTTACCGACTAAAATATTTTTTTTTTACAAAACGGAAGAACAAATAGTTCGGCTAAATAATTAGCACACCCGAATAGCTAAATTTATTTGATTGTCACTTTATTCACCTGTGGTTAATGGTCAATTATAAATGGTCAATCTCTTAATTACTCTTCTATCACAAACCCGCTTACCCAGATTTTCTCTGCGCTGCGTTTGCCTTCGAAGTAAATTTTCGCACTTTTATTGAAAGCACCTGCTTGTTTCGCATCAAATTCTAATATGATATTTCCGGTAGAGTCGGGTGAGATAGGCGTTTCCGTCCACGTGCTGCCCGTGCAACCACAGGAAGTTCGTACCGTTTCGATAACCAAAGGCGTTTCGTTGGTATTTTTGAAAGTGAAGGTACGGCTTACAGGTTCTTTCATCTTAATATCGCCGAAGTCAAATTCCACTTCGGTCAGCCATTGTACATCGTCATCGGCAGGTGTAGTCGCAAAATTCGCCATCCACAGAAAAATAGTCAGGAAAATAGTCATTGGAAGATAGATATGAATCGTTGTTAAAAATTATAGCAAAAACACAAAAAGGCGGGCTTTTATTGTACAATGGAGTTTCTAACTTTCGGAAAAATAGCAGGTTGTGTAAAATAAAAACTCCCACATCTGGGGAGGCAATTCGGATGTGGGAGCAACAACATACTATGAGAAAACTACACAGCACAAAGAAAGGGATTCAAACGCTGAATTAAAACCTATATTTAGACTATGGTGGACGGCTCGGTTGGTGTGGTGTATATGAGTTAGAAAGTGGACAATTGTTTGACGTTTGAAGGTTTGGCGTTTGAAGTTCGAGATTCGTAACGTATTGAAAATAAAAAGGTTATATTAAATTTCTACATTTGTTTGGTTTTTGCTACCATTCTCCTACGATGTCAGACAAATAAAAAAATCCTACACTTCAGAAGGGTCAAAAGTGTAGGACGAATCAAACATACTATGAGAAAACTTGCGTCAAAGATACAAACCGTGCCCACTATGGGAGCATCCAATTACGCAATGGTAGGATGCATTGTCGGAGTGGTTGATTGGGGCAGAAAGCGGACAATAAAAAGTGTATTTTGTACAAGAAGTAGGAGAGGCGGGAATCTTAAATAGTGGGTTTTGAATAAAAAAAGCCGGTTTTTGGACAAAACGAATGATACGTTTACAAATATTAAATTTTTATATCTCTATTTCGCGAGCTATTTTTATGTTAACTATTTCTATTTTGAATACCAACACAGAAACAAGAATTAACATTTGTGTAGAATTTATATTTATTTTGGCGAAGGACGGGAAAGTTTGTGTTTTCCAATGTTATTTCAATAAATCATATTGTGAATAAATTTTGATTTTCCTTATTAGCAAAATACCTTAAAATACATTCCAATGAAGAAATATTTATTTTTCCTCTGTTTATTATTTACTTTTATAACCACTTCCTTTGCCCAGCTAACTATAAAAATTTATCAGCCCATCGTTCCCTACAAAATTAAAGATAAATACCGACCGGCTTCGATTCAAAAATTGGAAAGTCTGTTAGGACAGCGCGTGGACATCAATGTAGAAAAACGCTTGTTGCAAATTGACTCCGCCATTTTATTATCCGGCTTTCGCCAACGCCCCGGCAGCCAAGTATGGATTGGTGAACACGTCGGAAAATTCCTTTTTTCCGCTTCTTTGACCTATCAATATTCCAAAGACGAGCGCATAAAAAATCTGATGGATGCCATGGTGCGAAAGTACATTTCCTACCAATTACCTGATGGCTATCTCGGCACCTATCTGCCTGAAAATTACTGGACAGAGTGGGATGTGTGGGCGCACAAGTACGCCATCATTGGGCTCACGCGCTACTACTCGGTGACAGGTTCTAAACCCGCATTGGAAGCTGCCAAAAAAGCTGCCGACTTGATTTGCCGCACGTTCGGCGATGAACCCGGCAAGCGCGACCTCCTCAAAGCTGGTCATCACGCAGGCATGGCATCGGGCAGCATTCTCGAAGCGATGATTGATTTGTACCGCTATACTGCTGACCCAAAATATCTTGATTTTTCTAAATATATCCTCCGCGCTTGGGAGCGACCCGATGGTCCGAAAATCATTACCAATCTGCTACAATATGGCTCTGTTCAAAAAGTAGGCAATGCCAAAGCTTATGAAATGCTCTCTTGTCTGGTCGGAATTGCCAAATATTACAAACTCACCGGCGAGGAAAAATACCTCAAACCATTAGAAATAGCTTGGAATGACGTTGTTAAAAATCGCTTGTACATCACCGGCACGGCGAGTTCGCACGAACGTTTTCAGGAAGACGGCATCCTGCCCGCGGATACCGAGGCGAAGATGGGCGAAGGCTGCGTCAC
>CAZJXN010000164.1:0-11338 GCA_964549655.1 uncultured Saprospiraceae bacterium | reverse complement strand
GAACCACGCATATACGCCCATGCCGCCCAAAGCCCGCCCGCAAGGCTCGACGTGCGGCACGGGCGTATATGTAACTGTTTGATGAAACCTAAAAGATATGAATAAATAAATAACAATGACATCGCAATACGTCGAAAATATAGTACAATCAATCAGAGGAGAAATAAAAAGAGGAAGATTTGAAGAAGCGTTAAATCTACTTGAAGCGTTTATTCAAAAAATTGACGATAAAGAATTAGATAAGCAAATTATTTCCCTAACAGCAAGATACAATGTTGATGTAAAAGAGAAATTAATTGGCTTGAAAGATAAAAATGATGAGCAAAATAAACTCATTTATGCCCTAACTCAAATTTTGGGCGAAGCGAAGGAAATTGCTTTGGAGAAAATAACTTTAAAAGCAACGAATGAATTAGAAAAATTGAATGAACGAGGCACGGATGCGATAGAAAAATTAGAAAAATTAAATAAACTTATGGCAGAGTCTCGACTTTTGGAAATAAAAATCACGAGCATGACTTTTGGTAGAATTTTTAGTGCTGAACAACAAAGAAAAATGGAAGACCATATTAAACGGTTCAAACAAATACTTGGTTAAAAAATAAAAAATGCGAAATGGATTTTTCAAAACAGTATCCACCTATTTCTTGGTGGATTGATATTCATGGTTGGATTGAAATTGGCGCAGACGAGAATAGCGATAGTCTAATTCGATTATTAGACGAAGGTGGAACTTGGTGGGAAGACGACGAGGCGACCTCGCTTGATGAAGCAATAAACAATGCAGAGAACTTTTTGATTGAGGATTTACCGAATCGTTTTGGAAAGAAGTTCAAGTTGTAAAAATCAATCAAAAATTTCCCTGCTCATGAATAAATTGTAATAGTCAAAACTTAATCTCATAACGAGAATGATAGCCAAATTATTTGTTTATCATAATGCTGAGCTATCTTTTGGCAAGCGGTCATAATCACCTTGTAAAGCATAATAACCCATCAGCGATATTCCCGCTGCAATCGGTATAAAAATGATCAAAATGATAATCCAAAAAGTATAGGTTTCTTGTGTTGGCGGGGTTTTGGCATTTGGCGACAATTCGGCGGCAGCTTGGATAATGCCATAAATAATACTCGCCGGACCCAAAAGTATCCATATAATGCCGAAATATCTTTTTATTACATTCATTTTAATTCAATTTTAAATGCTGAATGTTTAGTTTTTAATACATAGGTACTTAACATTCAGCATTAATCATTAAAAAATTTAATCAGCAACATTTTCATCAATTCGATTCGATAAATAAATCATACCAATCATAAAACACAAACTCGCAATCACAATGGGCCACCACAAACCGGCATACGGGTCGCCCAAATGCGTCGTCAAGCGCGTGGCAATATAAGGCGTCAACCCACCAAAAATACCATTTCCAATATGATACGGCAGTGACATCGAGCTATACCGAATGCGGGTCGGAAAAATTTCTACCAGAAAAGCGGCGATTGGACCATAAACCATTGTAACATAAACGACTTGAATAAAAATGAGGAAAATCATTGTCCAATAAGCGTTTGTACCTAAATTTATTTCTTTTGTAATAACAGGCTTGGTAGGCATCGCATTTTTGGTGGTTTCTTTATAAATTGTACCGTCCGCATATTTTTTGGTGATTACCATCGTAGTGACATCCGTATTGTAAATAGATTGTTCTGTTTCTTGTTTTTTGCTTACATCCGCTAATTCATACATCGCTTTGTAAATCGGGCGATAGGTCATAATTGCCAATAACATTCCAGTCATCATAATGGCTTTTCTGCCAATTCTATCACTCAGCCAACCAAAGAAAATAAATAAGGGCGTTGCAATAGCGAGCGCAATCAATATAATATTCCTTGCTTCTACAAATTCAATGTTACACGTTTTTTCAATAAAAGAGAGTGCGTAAAACTGTCCTGTGTACCACACCACGCCTTGTCCCATCGTAGCGCCGAACAGCGCGAGTAGCACCATTTTCATATTCACCCGTTTGGTAAATGATTCTTTGAGTGGATTTTTGGAAATTTTACCTTCGGCTTTAATTTTATTAAACAAGGGCGACTCACTCATTCTCAACCGAATGTAAATAGAAATAGCAATCAAAAAAGCAGAAATGAGAAATGGAATGCGCCAGCCCCAATCACTAAATGTTTCTAAACCTACGGAACGGCGGGTAATTAAAATGACACCTAGCGCCAAAAAAAGTCCCAGCGTAGCGGTCGTTTGAATCCAACTCGTATAGTAACCACGTTTATGCGCAGGAGCATGCTCTGCCACGTAAGTCGCCGCGCCACCGTATTCGCCACCCAAAGCTAATCCTTGTAACAGTCTCAAAATCAACACAATAATGGGTGCTGCTGCACCAATCGCTGCATAACTCGGCACCAAACCAATCGCAAATGTAGAGCCACCCATAATCACCAGCGTAAGCAAAAAGGTATATTTTCGACCCACCAAATCACCTAATCTTCCAAAAACGAGCGCTCCAAATGGACGCACGACAAAACCCGCCGCAAACGTAGCCAATACCGACAAATATGCAGCAGTCGGATTTTCTAAAGGAAAAAACTTCGTAGAAATAATCGTAGCCAGTGCGCCAAAAATGTAAAAGTCGTACCATTCGATGAGCGTACCGACGGAGGAGGCGAGAATGACTTGCGTAATATTGCTTTTAGGTTGATTATCAATGGTTTGGTTCGTTGTCATACGTGGTTCGGCGCGGTTTACAGTTTGAAAAACTAAATGTATAAATTTGAATTGAAAAATCAGAAAGGTAATTTGCCAAATGAGTTGAATCAAAGGAGAATTTATAACTTTGCTACTCAAAAAAAATCCAACTATATGTCGTCTTCCAACATTACAATGCTATTTATTCTATTTACAGCGATTTTAAGTTGTAAAAACAAACCCGCCGAAGAGCAAGTCGCCACGCCCTTGCGCTTTGAAGAGCGTACCTTCACCAAGCAATCCAGCACCTGCAGCACAGACAGTACGCGCTGTGCAACGGTGGAAGTGACGTATCCGATTGCTACACAAGGTACGCCTGAAGCCATGAAATTAGTAAATGACACGATTTTGCATTACACTGCCATTACACTGGCATCGGGCGATGGCGAAACGCTGCCCGCTACATTGGAAGAGGGCGCGAACGATTTCATTCAAATGCATGAAGAATATACCAAAGATACGGCTGCTTTTATCACTGCTTGGGAGATTCAAACCAATGGAAAAGTGCTGTATCAATCGCCCAAATATGTGTCGGTGGAAATGGCGAGTTACTCCTACGCAGGCGGTGCGCATCCGAATAGTTATGTGAATTTATTGACTTTTGATGCAAATACGGGTAAAAAACTAATCTTGACGGATATGGTGTCGGACACGGCGAAGTTGAAGCAATTGGTAGAAGCAAAATTCCGGCAGACGCGCGAGTTGAAAGCGGACGAGAACTTGAATGCAGCGGGTTACTTTTGGGATGGACCGTTTGCGTTTCCTGCCAATGTCGCTGCGACAGAGCAAGGCTTGTATTTTGTGTATAATCCGTATGAAGCGGCGTCGTATGCGGCGGGACCGACGGATTTTGTAATTACGAATGAAGAGTTGAAGGGGATTTTGAAATAGAATAATAGATGCCAGATAGTTAGATGCCAGATGCCAGACGTAACAATTGTAAAGAGCCACCCTATTTTTTATATATTTCTTTTCATTTGGTTTTTGCTAAATGCTTTGCAAGCCGCGTTTACAAATCTCGACCCGGATGAAGCTTATTATTGGATGTATTCCAAAGCACTTGATTGGGGCTATTTTGACCATCCACCAGCAATTGCCGTTTTGATTAAAATGGGTTATAGCTTGATAAACAATGAGTTAGGTGTTCGGTTAGGTGCTATTTTGATGCAAATCGGGAGTTTCATAGGCATTTGGATGTTGGTGGGAAAACCGACGGAACGGGCGAACGTTTGGACTTTGATTACATTATTAGTTGCGATGCCATTATTACAAATTTATGGATTTGTAGCGACACCGGACTCTCCGTTATTATTTTGCAGTGTGTGGTTTTTAGTAATGTACCAGCGATTTTTACAAAAAGAAAGTTGGACGAATACGTTGTTATTGGGCGTTTGCATGGCTGCTTTATTATATAGTAAATATCACGGCATTTTATTAATCTTTTTCACGCTTTTTTCTAATTGGAAATTATTATTAAAACCCAAATTTTACATTGCGTCTATTTTTGGCGCATTACTTTTCTTGCCACATCTGTATTGGCAATATGTGAATGACTTTCCATCTTTTCGCTATCACCTCACTGGGCGCGACGATGCTTACCAATTGAAATATACAAGGGATTATATCATTAATCAATTAATCATTTTTAATCCTTTTTTATTTCCGATTATTATACTTTCAATATTACGGCAACCTAATAAAGATGCGTTATATCGAGCATTTTTATTCATTATTATCGGATTTTGGAGCTTCTTTTTTTACACGACTTTCAAAGGGCACGTAGAGCCGCAGTGGACGGTGGTTTTGAGTATTCCTTTTATTGTAATGACGTATTATTATGTCATATCAAATTTGAATATAAATAAGTGGGTCAAACGAATCGGTATTTTTACAATGGCGTTATTTGTAATCGCAAGAATTGGCTTATTAGAACCGAATATTTTTAATTTAAAAACTAATTTTCACCGCACCATTTGGGTCAAAGAATTGAAAAGTATCAGCAACGGCGCGCCCGTCGTGTTTGAAAATTCGTACCGCGATCCTTCGATGTACACGTTTTACAGTGGCACACAAGCGTATAGTTTTACAGATGCCAATTATCGGCGCAGCCAGTTTGACCTGTGGGATTGGGAAAAAGATTTGCATAATAAAACCGTCGTCATCGCTGCACAAGATAGTTTAGGATGTAATAATTGCGAGCAAATAAAATTAACCCGCAAGATTTTTAAAATGATGATTGCGGATAGTTTACAAATTTCCCAAAAAGTTAATTTTGCATTTAAAGAAGTTACGAATTTTACAGCTGGTCAAACGGTTTCTATGGAGGTGATGGTCAAAAATCCTTATGCACATTCCATCCAATTTGGTGCTACAAATATGCCGTTGCAAGTAGATGCCATTTTCTATTTTATTGAAACAGAACGTGTTAAAGGCAATCCGAAAGTAACGTTCAATCCGCGGTTAGAGCGTTTAGAACCAAACCAGATATTTCAAACGCAGGCTCAATTCGTCGTGCCAGATTCATTACAAGGTGATTATAATTTTGGATTGGGCATTCAGACAGGCGAGTTGACTCCGGCGTATAATAGTCGGGTAAGCAAAATCACGATTCGATAGGACACTGATAATTACGATGCTTATGATATTTTATGATTTTTTTTCAATTCCAAAATCATAGAAGGCCATAAATATCATAAAAAATTAGTGTGCCATTACTCATAATGCTTCTCGTCTTTCATAATATTATTCAGCGTCCATTGCACATTTAGTTGAAAAGCAGCCTCGCGCACAGGACAATCCATTTTCTGGCAAATTGTGCAATTGTGCGGCGGCTCACACGGGTCAATATGCACAAATAATTCTACCGGCGACGGCGAACTTTCATTCACAACTGCCTCAAAATCTTTCACTTCATTATGCGAAGTGCGCGTTTCAAAATAATAGGGAAGTGTGACATGACAATCTACGTGCAAAGTATTGCCATATTTGATAACACGGAAGTTGTGTACATCAATCCAATTTGGGCGACGATGCGTGGCGAGGTGTTGCACCATTTTTTCAATGAGCTTATAATCTGCTTCATCCATGATGCCCGCGACCGATTCCCGCACCAATTTAAAACCAGTATATAAAATAATAGCGCCAAATAAAACCGCCGTCAAATTATCAATCCAAGCTATTTTTGTGACATACACAATGGTCAATCCAACCAGCAATCCAGCAGAGGAATACGCGTCTGATTTTAAATGTTTTCCATCTGCCATTAATATCAGCGAATTTGATTGTCGTCCGTTCTTTTCCAACAAATAGCCGAGCAAATAATTGACGATGCCAGAAGCCGCTACCAGCGCAATCCCAATACCCAACTGCCCAATCGGCTGCGGATAAATCAAATTGTAAATCCCTTTGCCAATAATCAACAAACCCGCTAAAAAAATCATGCCACCTTCAAAACCGGCAGAAATAAATTCTACTTTGCCATGCCCGTAAGGATGATTTTCGTCGCGCGGTTTCGCCGCTAAAATAAGACTGTATAGTGCAAAAGCACCCGCCATTACATTGATAATCCCTTCGAGCGCATCCGTCAGAATGGCGTTGGAATTGGTGAGCCACCATGCGAAAAACTTAGTGGACATTAGAATCAAACCAACAATAATAGCTATCAGCAGCAAATTTTGGTTTAATGGTTTGAAGTTTGGGGTTTGAAGTTTATTGTTATTTACCATCTATGATCTACGGTCTATCGGGTATTCAAATGCGAAATTAGAATAATCAAGCTATTTCAAGAAAAATTCCGGGTAAAGTAAAGGTGAATTAACAGATAAACGGCAACTTTGCAAAGTCGGAAGTCCGAAGTTGGAAGTCCGAAAATCGTACTTCAAAAATGCTAAGCACACAAAATCCAACCGAAACCCAAGCTTGGAAAGAGCTCGAAACGCATTTCGCACACTTGCGCGAGCGTCCCATGAAAGACCTTTTTGCAGAAGACGCGGCTCGTTTTGAGCAGTTTTCTATTCAATTTGAAGGTATTTTAATTGATTATTCTAAAAATATTATTACAACTGAAACGCTTGATTTGCTGCGCGAACTCGCCGAAGAAATGCAGTTGCAAGATGCCATTCAACAATTATTCAATGGTGAAAAAATCAACCAAACCGAAGATCGCTCGGTGCTGCATATCGCTTTGCGCAATCGCTCGAATCGCCCGATTCTTGTGGATGACGAAGATGTAATGCCTGCAATCAACGCGGTGCTTTCACAAATGGAAGTGTTTTCCAATAAAATTATTTCTGGTGAATGGAAAGGATATACCGATAAACGCATTACAGATATTGTAAATATTGGAATTGGCGGTTCAGATTTAGGTCCTTTGATGGTAACAGAAGCGTTGCGTCCGTTCTGGCAGCCGGGTATGAAGGTACATTTTGTGTCGAATGTGGACGGGACGCACATTGCGGAAACGCTGAAAAAAGTCTCGCCGGAAACCACGCTATTTTTGATTGCTTCTAAAACTTTTACGACTCAGGAAACGATGTCCAATGCGCACACGGCACGCAACTGGTTTTTAGAAAGTGCTCAAGATGAAGCATTTGTAGCTAAACATTTCGCTGCTTTGTCCACCAATGCAAAGGATGTAAAAGCCTTTGGCATCGCGCCGGAAAATATGTTTGAATTTTGGGATTGGGTCGGCGGTCGTTACTCGCTCACCTCGGCGATTGGTTTGTCCATTGCTTGCACCATTGGTTTTGATAATTTCAAACAATTATTGGAAGGTTTTCAGGCGATGGACGAGCATTTTAGAACGAGTGATTTAGATAAAAATATACCGGTTATATTGGCTTTAATTGGAATCTGGTATGTGAATTTTTTTGACGCCGAATCCGAAGCGATTTTACCGTATGACCAATATCTACATCGTTTTGCTGCCTATTTTCAACAAGGAAATATGGAAAGTAATGGCAAAAATGTGGGTCGAGATGGAAAACCAGTCAATTATCAAACCGGACCAATTATCTGGGGCGAACCCGGGACAAATGGACAACACGCTTTTTATCAACTCATTCATCAAGGCACGCGTCTGATTCCATGCGATTTTATTGCACCGGCGGTCAGTCATAATCCAATTGGCGAGCACCATCCAATTTTATTATCTAATTTTTTCGCACAAACCGAAGCGCTCCTGATGGGAAAAAGAAAAGAAGAAGTAATTTCAGAATTGCAAAAAGAAGGAAAATCAGCAGAAGAAATGGAGTTTTTAACGCCGTTTAAAATCTTTACTGGCAATCGCCCTTCTAATTCTATTTTGGTGAAACAAATGGACCCGCGCACGCTCGGCAGTCTGATTGCATTGTATGAACATAAAATTTTTGCACAAGGCGTGATTTGGAATATTTTTAGTTTCGACCAGTGGGGCGTGGAATTGGGGAAACAATTGGCGAAAAAAATATTGCCAGAATTACAAAATGATGCGCCTGTGACTTCGCATGATAGCTCGACGAATGGCTTGATAAATGCATATAAGAAAATGCGATAGAGCGGTGATATTGGTCAGCCGATTCCAAAATCGGCTGACCAGTAGCATGATTTCACTTAGAACTTTTCTTCAATCGCGCCATCAAAATCGTAAGAATCACATTCAATTTGGGCTTACTCCATTGCTCCAATGCAGGATAAATTTCCAATAATTTTTTCCACTCTTTCCGAGCGGATTTGCCGCCGCGCAATTGTATCCAAAGCAAGGTGCGCTGTGCTTTCTCGCTCAATGCTTTTCGAAAAGAATAAGTGGGATAATTTTTAGCAGCAAAGTGGCGCAGCGTTTCGTACTGCGGGTGAAAAGTAAGTTCGTGTTGATAAATAACGTGCTCTAATTTGAGGCGTATTTTCTTTTTATTTTGCATGGTGGTAGAGCCGCCGTGTACCCGAAACGTGACTAATGGTTCTGCAATAAAACCTGCGCCCACTTGCGTACCCACCCGATTCCAATATTCCGCATCACAAAGTTGTATCAAATTCGGATTGAACAAGTCAAATTGGTCAAAGACATCTCGCCGTAGCAATACAGAAGTGGGTTCCCCAATCAAGTTATAAAAAGGATTCGCCAGTACCGCTGTGGAAAATAGTTCGGGTGTCACCAAAGTTTGTCCATCAAAAACAGTTGCTACAAATTCGTTGTGTTCTTTAAACCATTTTATCAATGCGGATTCCGTCTTTTCAAATATAAAATCGCGTAGACCGTACACAAACGGAACGCCTGTTTCTCCTATTTCTACCATTTTCTCCAAGCAAGTTGGTGTAATTAAGTCATCTTGAAAAACAAATTTTATCCACTTGCCTTGTGCCAATTTCACGCAGCGATTCCAGTTGCCGACCAAGCCGAGATTTTGCTCATTTTTGAATAATTTAATCCGATTGTCTTTGACAGCGTATGCTTGTGCAATTATAAAAGTATCATCCGAAGAGCAATCGTCCACCATCAGCACTTCATAATTGGAGTAAGTTTGTTGTAAAATACTGTCGAGACATTCCCGCAGGTAGCGCTCGCCGTTGTAAGTAGGTACGCAAATAGAGACGAGTGGATTTGGCACAATCTTAAAATTGGTAAGCGGCAAAAATACAATTAATGACAGGTTTAAGAAACCTTTAATTTTTATTATAAATCTAATTTTCAAAGCAAATATTTGGCTATCCTACCAAAAAAAAGAATTTTGTTCTAACAACTAAAAATTTTTAGCGCGTTTTGGGAGATAAATTTTATCTTTCGAGGCAATTTCGTATCAACACCTTCAACTATTTGGTATATGAATCAACTACAAACTTGGGACTACATCGTCTTTTTGGTTTATTTTGTAATTGTAGCAAGCTATGGCTACTGGATTTACAGAAGAAAAAAATCTGCAACGGTCAGCACAACCGACTTTTTTCTCGCCGAAGGTTCGCTCACTTGGTGGGCAATTGGTGCTTCGCTTATCGCTTCTAACATTTCGGCAGAACAATTTATTGGAATGTCTGGTTCGGGCTTTGCAATGGGCTTGGCGATTGCGTCGTATGAGTGGATGGCAGCGGCAACGCTGGTGGTAGTGGCAGTCTTTTTCATGCCTATTTTCTTGCGAAACAAGATTTATACGATGCCCCAGTTTTTGGCGACGCGCTATAGCCCAACGGTGGCGACGATTATGGCAGTATTTTGGTTGTTGGTATACGTGTTTGTGAATTTGACGGCTATCCTTTATCTCGGTGCCTTGGCGGTGCAGACCGTGTCTGGCTTTAGCTTCACCGCTTGTAGTATCGGCTTGGCGGTTTTTGCCATCATTATCACGCTCGGCGGTATGAAAGTAATTGGTTATACCGATGTAATTCAAGTGATTGTGTTGGTGTTGGGCGGTTTGGCTACCACTTATATCGCGCTCAATTTAGTGTCCAATCATTTTGGTTTTGGCAATGATGTAATAAAAGGATTAAGCCTTTTGCGAGAACAAGCCGACGACCATTTTCACATGATTTTGGATAAAGGTCAAATCATGATGCCCGATGGAAAAGGCGGCACAAGAGATGCGTATCAAGATTTGCCAGGTATTGCGGTGCTATTGGGTGCGATGTGGGTCGCCAATTTGAGTTACTGGGGTTTCAATCAATATATTACACAAAGAGCTTTGGGTGCTAATCTGGAAACAGCACGGAGTGGATTGTTATTTGCCGCTTTTCTTAAACTCATGATGCCGATTATCGTGGTACTGCCCGGTATTGCAGCGTATGTATTGTTTAAAGAAGGCGTATTTCAACAAGAAATGATGTATGAAGTGGGCGGTAAAATGGTGGTCAAATCAGATAACGCGTATCCAGTCTTGCTTAATTTACTGCCTATCGGTTTGAAAGGTTTATCTTTTGCAGCGTTGACCGCAGCAATCGTGGCATCGCTGGCGGGAAAAGCGAATAGTATTTCTACCATTTTTACTTTGGATTTGTATAAAAAATTCTTTGGCAAAGAAGCAAGCGAAGAAAAGTTAGTCGGTATCGGACGTATTGCCATCATTATTCCCATGTTTATCGCTGTGATTATGGCACCTCAATTGAGCCGCTTTGACCAAGCATTCCAATTTATACAAAACTTCACCGGACTCATTTCTCCGGGTGTGGTCGCTATTTTCTTGCTGGGTTTCTTCTGGAAACGTACGACGGCTTCCGCAGCATTGATAGCGGCATTAGTCACGATTCCATTGGGTTTATTTTTACAAGAAGCACTGTTGGACTTGCCATTCTTACACCGCATGGGGTATGTGTTCCTCATCTTGACGGCACTGATGGTCGTGGTCACTTTATTGGATAAAAACGGACAACGAAATGTGCGCAGCATCGAATTTGACCCGAAGGATTTCAAAACTTCTACGCCATTTGCAGTCGGTGCCATCCTGCTATTTGGCATTTTGGCGGCACTGTATACCGTGTTCTGGTAATAACGTACCCCAGCATTTATGCTGACCTCGTCTAACAGGCTTTAGCCTGTTATCAAAATGCCCGGCTGCGAAGTCGGGCATTTTACATTTTAGCTAACAAAACCTAGACAATAAAGCTCAAAATA
>CAZJXN010000163.1:0-11371 GCA_964549655.1 uncultured Saprospiraceae bacterium | reverse complement strand
TATCAGCAAATTGGCATATCAGCAAATTAGCACATCAAACTCCATTCAATGCCCAATTATAATCGAGGTATTGCAATTTAGCACCTTTATTAATTTTTGTTTTGGCATATTTATTAATAAAGTTAATCACACCATCAAAATCTTTGCCGTACCAATTGAAAATGCTGGATACTTGCGGCTTAGTAGCAGAGACTTTATTGCGAGAGTCGTCATTAATAAAATCGCGCATGACTTGGTCGAGTTGGTCGTTGAGTTTATCTGCGGTGAAGGCACGATTGAGCAGTTTTGGACAAGAAATGGACGCGCAATTGACGGCTGCATGAATACGTGGGTCTTTAAATTTTGGACGAATAATACTATGTTCAATATTATTCAAATCATATTTTTTGTCTTCAATTTTAATAAATTTAATATCCCACACGGAATTTACAAACGCAATGCCATTTTTGATGTCTTTAATACTTTTTAGCGGGTAATTATCTACGATGAGCTTGATAGTGAAGGCGTTATATGCATTAATCCAGTAAGCGAGTTGCTCGTCTTTACTCCACGTTTTTTCGTCGGGATGATTTTTACGCAGCAAATTCAGGTATTGATTGAACTTTACACTGTCTCGAATAAAGCCTTTGTAATCTACTTTCCCCACATCCGATACATGCTGACGCAGTAGCGCATCGAAAGTTTCATGACTGATCGGACGAGATTTGGAAGAATGATCGCTCACTTTGCAGGCATTATAAAGAAAAAATATACCAAGCAGGGTTAAAAAAGTTTTGAGAGCACGCATAAGTTGTTTTTAATAGAATACGTCTTTACCCCCCTACAAGGTTCAATGTAATCCTGTTTTTGTGCGCGTTCTTTTCTATTAATTGGACAAACGTACCCGTACGCCCGTGAAAAGCGACATGGTATGAATGCGGTCTTTATCCGGTCCGAGCCCGTGAGTAAAGTATTTAAGTGCCTGATGGTAAGTAGGTTGTGCAAATATACTCCAGCGTCCGGTGATGTAGCGTTCCAAACCTAAACCTATATTTCCGGTGATATAACCATTTTCCCAGAGCGAACCACCTTCAAAAAAGCCTTTGGGTAATTTGCTTTCATCCAATGGGTCTTGGCCAAAACCCGGCTCTCGTTGCGTGGTTGGTAAGAAATATCCCTGATTTTTAAAATCATCTCCATCTCCAATATAATAATCGGCTTGAAATGCAACTTGTAGCGATAGACCAGCAGTAGCATACGCCCGCCACTTGTCATGAAAAATAAAATTATATCGTAAATGAAGCGGAATATTAAACGTGTTTAATTGAATATTTTTAATGCCTTCTATGAAATAACCGTCTCTTAAATTACCTGTTGCACCTGTTGCATATAATACTTGGCGTGGCTGATATTCTTTAGAGGTATAAATCGCTCCTGTACTCACTTCCCAACGTCCCAACTCCAAGCCTGCTGTGATACCGCCGCCATAGCCCGGCGCGTAACGTTTTGTTTCCTCCAACCGTTCGTCTCCTTCATATTTAGCAGGTGTAATGATATGGTTATAATCTGCACTTCCAAACATACTCACGATTACATTTGGGCGCTTTTTTATCTGTTTTATAAGCATTGTATAATCAGTCGGCGATTTATATTGTAATTCTGAAACCACAAGCTCATCTATGGAAGTAAGTATATCCCAACGTTCCGGCTGCACCGGGTTCAACAAATCGGATGGCTTCATACCCGACAATCCCTTTTGTACAATCGAAATTTCTTGTGTGGAACGCTGCTTTTGCAAGGGTTTATTTCCTATCTGCGGACTTTCCCGATAGCCTTGTATGAGGATTTCTGGCGTGTTGGAAGACGCTTGTTCGGTTGCAGCTATAATTGGATTTATTTTGGAATCAGCAGTCGTTTTTAGTTTATTATTTGTCTGATTTGAAATTTTATTATTTCCAGAGAATGTTTTTGTAGTATTCGATTCCGTAGAAGCTATAATTTGCGTTAGCGTTTCATTACATTCTACTTCTGTTGGTGTACTTGTAGTAGGATTATTTAATTCGGATTTAATCTTTGTTTTTTCAGCAACAGGTGATGTACGATTGAAAGAAGTAGTGAGATATTGTCCGGCAAGCAGCAATAACAAAAACACGGCTGCTATTTCCATTACTTTGTAAATCAATACTTTACGGCGTACGTCTACATTTTCATCTAATTTTGCGGCAAGCAAATGCCAGTGCGTAGGACGGTCACCTGCTTCCATATTGTGCAACTTCGCAAAGACAGCTGCATCCAGCAAGCGGTTTTCCGCCTGAGGTGCATTGGCTTCCGCGGCGTCCATTTTTTGTTCCAGTAGTTCCCAAGCAAAGGGTGTGTAAGGCACTTCCAAATTGCTTAATTTCTCCCGCACAAGGTTGTCTAATGGGTCAATCTTCTTCTTCATAACCGTAATATCTCGACGACAAAATTTCTTTTAGTTTCATTCTCGCTTTCACCAAGTTGGAGCGCGAGGTACTCTCGGTAATGTCCAGCGTGTCCGCAATTTCCTTATGCGAATAGCCCTCAATGACGTACAGGTTGAACACGGCTCGATACGCAGGTGATAGTTGCTGGACGGCTTCCAAAATTTCCTGTTCACTACACCGACTGATGGCATCAGCATCCGGCACACTCAAGTCATAAGCATACTCAATGTCCTCCGTGCGCCGCCGAATACTTTTTCGATAGTAGTCTATTGCCGTGTTTACCATGATGCGCCGAATCCACGATGGGAGCGAAGTGCCCGGCTGGTACTTACTTATATTATTAAAGACCTTAATGAATCCCTCGTGCATAATATCCAGCGCGTCCTCTTGATGATTGGCATAGCGCAGACAAAGCCCCATCATCTTGCTGTAATACTCTTCGTACAACAATTGCTGTGCCCATCTTTCCTTCTTTATGCAGGCTTTTATCAGGTCTTTTTCTTCGTATTGCAGGTGCAAAGCGATGTCCATGTATTGACCCCTTTTATCAAAGGTAATGGAATTATGCCAATTTTCCAAGTCATTGGAAGCGGATAGCACCCTGCTAAAGGAACGCATTACACACTATGATAGCTGCCTGACGAAACCTTAAATTTTTGCTTTTTGAATGAACATTTTGTTGGTCTCTGAAATTGATAACGAGAGGTGGGTAGAATAGTTACAAAAAGAAAGAAGATTTATATAAATTTTTTATAAATTGAAATACTGCTCGCCAATGAAAGATGCGTGCTTCTCTATCTAAAAATTCCATATTCTTGCGAAAAATCCCTCAAAGGAATGTAAGTACTCCTGTGTGTAAATTTGAATCTTATCAAAAACCAATATTTTAAGAACAACCAATACGGGTAAAAATATCCTAATAAGAACAATTAATATGAAATAAAAATATCATATTAAAGTAATCCGAACAAGTAAATAGCACAAAAAATATCCTAATCCGAACACGCATAGCGCGCAAAAAAAATATCACAATATCACAATTTCTTAATATTTAAAAACCCTCCCACCTGCCATCACTTCTTGTTTTTTCTCATCAAACGTCACTTTCTCGCCCGTGCGATACGCGGCATTCGTCATGATACACGCAATCGAGTGGTTGTAACCCGCTTCCACCGGTGCGTTGGGTTGCTTGCGACTGCGCACACAATCCATCCAGTTGCGCACGTGGGCATTGGTTTGCGGGTCGCCACCGGTATTGGCACTCGCCTCGGCTTTCGCGCCTTCGATGCTCATCGTGGACAGTAAGTTGGGCTTCAATTGCATAGCTGCAGCTTCTTTTTCTTGCAAACCGCCGTTGGGCGAGATGGTATTGGTATCCAAATTCAATTCGCCACCATTGGAGTAATAAATTTCTTTCGTACCGCCTGCCGAATTGTGAAAACGAGAGCTGTACACGACTTGAAAGCCAGAAGTCGGGTCGTTGAGCGGACCATAATCCATCGCCACCGTGAGCGTATCGGCATTTTTTCTGCCGTCTTTCCACATATAAATACCTCCGTTCGCCACCACGCTGCGCGGATGCGGCAAGCCCGTAAACCAATGCACCGTATCAATTTGATGGCACATCCACTGCCCGGGAATGCCGGAGGAGTAAGGCCAGAACAAGCGATATTCCAAAAACTTGCGCGGGTCAAAGGCTTCCGCTGGGCGGTTCCCCAAAAAACGTTTCCAATCTACATCTGATTCTTTTAAATTTTTGACCAGCTCCGGGCGACGCCAGCGACCGGGCTGATTCACATTCCAAGACATTTCCACCATCGTGATATCCCCGAACTTACCGGATTTAATGAAATCTGCCGCTTGATGATAATTTTCGCCACTGCGCCTTTGTGAGCCAATTTGCACGATTTTATTGGAGGCTTTTACTTCTTTTAAAACCGCCCGAGCGTCTGCCATCGTCTCCGCAAAGGGTTTTTCAGTGTACACGTCACAACCGGCTTTTACCGCTTCAATCGTGTGCATCGCGTGCTGAAAATCAGCCGTAGAAATGATGACAGCATCTACCGTTTTAGAATCATACAATGCTTCATTATTTTGAAAAATCGTAACAGACTTTCCTAATTCCTTTTCCAAAAACGCTTTCCCTTCGTCGCGCCGGCGATTCCAAATATCAGAAAGCCCTGTTATTTCAAAATTCAATTCTTTATAATGGTCTTTAAAACTCGGAAACAACGCCTGCCGAAATCGGTCGGAAAAGCCCACCACGCCTACGCGCACGCGGTCGTTCGCGCCAAGAATACGCGCGTAAGATTCTGCACTAAAAGCTAAAGCTCCCATAGAGGCAAAGGTTGTATTTTTGACAAAAGTTCTTCTTTTCATAGTTAGGATATTTTCTCCCGCAGATTTCGCAGATACCGCTGATTATCTTATCTGCGAAATCCGCGCAATCTGCGGGAAACTTTATTTTAATTCTCGAATCTTCACATTCTTAAAATAAACCGTGTTCCCGTGATCCTGCAGTAAAATCGGTCCACTTTCCATCATACCAAAGCCCTCCCAAGTAGCGTATTTGCTGCGAGCCACTAAGGCTTTATAAATATTGCTACCGCGCTCATATTCAATCACTTTGAAGCCATTCAACCAGTGCTGCACCGTGTTATCAGGGCGCACGACGATGCGACCATAATTCCAATCGCCGATTTTACGCTGGAAACGCGGCTCTACTTTATTTGACGGAATTAAGTCATATAAACTTGCCAACGTACGATTCCCAGCCGCGCCCGCTTTCGCATCGGGATGTTTCTCATCATCCAACAATTGATATTCCAAACCAATAGCGGAGCCACCTTTCGAATCAAAACTTTCATTTACAAAATATTTGATGCCAGAATTTGCGCCTTCGGTGAGTTTAAATTCAAAGGTCATTTCAAAGGCTTTGTACGTCTCAGTGGTCAAAATATCACCGTAACTTCCAGATTCGGAGCCATCCGAGCCTTGAATTTGAAGTACGCCGTTGTTCACCGACCAGCCTTCGGTAGGAACAGTCGTTTTGAACGCTGTATGCCAGCCGTTGAGGTCTTTGCCGTTGAATAATAATTTCCAACCTTGCTTTTTTTCTTGTTCGGTGAGGGTATTCAACGCCATATTTTGTACAGGTGTATCATCAAGCGGACTGGCTTTCAGGGCTTTGCCGGTTTGAATGCGAATGTTGCGCCAACGCACTTTACGACCCACATCTTCAGGCTTGCCAATGGAATGCACTTGTAAAGCGATGAATCCACTTTCTGCCAAAGTATCTACCAAGTAAGCGATTGGAACGCCGTTTATAAAGGTGCGACAAGTGGTGCCGATGGCCTCGATGCGATATTTATTCCACTGTTCTTTATTTTTGAAAGCGGTTTTCGCCTTCGGATTCATAGCTGGAATGTAGAGCCAGCCCCGCCGCGCCTCATCGTAAATGCCGCCCGACCAAGCTCGCGCCGAGGGGTCAATCTCAATCTGCCAGCCATGCACCCTCCCCTTTTCAAAACTTTCCTTCGACTGACTGCGAATCTGAATCCCAGAATTCAAGCCATCATCCACCGCCAGTTCTAATTCTAAAATGAAATCGTCGTATAATTTCTCAGTACACAGGAAAGAATTCGGTGTGTCTGCAACGGAAGTGCCGACGATCACGCCGTTTTCTACTTTGTAATCTGCTTTACCGCCCTTTTGAGTCCAGCCTTTCAAGGTTTTGCCATCGAAAAGGGATGTCCATTGCCCAGTTTGGGAAAAGGCAGATGTTGTAAATAAAGTGATTACAAAAAATAAGATTAAGTTTTTCATATTTCTTTTTTTGCCCTTGTTGCATTTTTTTCACCACTAAGTCACTGAGCGCACTTAGCTTTTCCCACACCACATTTTTTAACCGCAGAGGCGCAGGGAACGCAGAGAACGTTAATCTTAAAAATCATGAAAATCAAAGTTCAGACAGGCAGTTTCCAGCCATTACTATAATTTGCAGCTAATAAACGGTTTGCTTTTTTCTCATCGGCTCGGTTTTTGGTCGCGTCCCATGCGAGCGGCTCGCCCGTACGATACGCGGCATTGCCCAAACAAGAGAGAATTGCCACTTTTGCACCTTCTTCTACCGAACATTTTAAGTCGCTCATTTTGCGCGATTTAATCACATCCACCCAATTTTTCGTGTGCTTCGCAACGCCGTCATCACTGTTTTTTGTGAGCGGAACTGCTTCAATCGTCTTGCCTTCGGGCATTACTTCCCAACCGGAACGATTGACGAGCAGCGAGCCATTTTGACCTATAAATGTGATGCCATGATGTTTATTGATATACTGATTGCCGAGTGCCATGGAGTGTTCCCAAGTGAGTTGAAATTTATCGAACTCATAAACCGCAGTCAGGGTATCGGGCGTTTGACGCGCATCATCCGGGTACACTCGTTTGCCACCCGAAGCTACGACGGATTTTGGCGCACCTGCCCCTAATGCAAATACCGGAATATCAAGCAAATGTACGCCCCAGTCAGTCATCAAGCCACCAGCATAATCCCAAAACCAGCGAAAACTACCGTGAAAACGATTTTGGTTGAAGGCTCTTTTGGGCGCGGGACCGAGCCACATTTCATAGTTTACACCTGCTGGAGCCGCACTATCTGGTACGATTTCTAATTTCTTTTGTCTGCCTGCAATGAAAGTTTTTGCACTGAAAATATCGCCCAGCTTGCCGGAACGCACATACGCAATTGCATCCTGAAAATGCTGCTGACTGCGCTGCCATTGCCCCACTTGCACGGCGCGTTTGTATTTTTGAGCGGCGGCGACCATCGCGTTACATTCTTCGACGGTGCAAGCGAGCGGTTTTTCTACATATACATCCTTACCCGCCATGCAAGCCTCGATGGTCATAAGGGCGTGCCAATGGTCAGGCGTACCGATGATGACCGCGTCCACGTCCTTGCGTGCCAGCACTTTGCGGTAGTCGGTCATTTTATCGGCTTTGATACCCATTTGTTCCAATTCAGCACTGCGTTTTGCCAAGACATTTTCATCCACATCGCACAGCGCAACGCATTCCACTTCACCCGATTTTAGAATACCGGTCAGATTCGACCAGCCCATATTGTTGCAGCCGATGAGCGCGATTTGTACTTTTTCGCTGGGTAGAAATGGTTTTCCAAAAATAACGGAAGAAGGTAGAATGGTAGCTGCACCGACGACGGCAGCGGATTGATGGAGAAAGTTGCGTCTTTTCATGATTTTAGAATGGTTTGGCTTTAAATTAATAGACGTTTTTGATTCAATACACCCTTAAAAGTACCAAATTTAATTTTTAATCTCCCTTACGTTCCTGACTTAGCAACCATTTTAATTTGATATGGCTCCCTTTTACCCTTTTTCAAACCACACCCCTCTTGCCCGCGCTACACTCATCGTAAATCCCGTCACCGCTCCTTTCTTATTTCGAGTAAATTGTAATAACGAATTATTAGTTGTAATAAAAGCATCTTTATAAATAGGCGTGAGTAAAAAATAGCCTGCGGGTTTTACAAAAGTTCTCAAACTTCCATTGTGGAGTTCGATGAGGAGGGAGGTTTCTGCTTCGGTGCTGCGGTACGTGCCGAGGTAGGGCGGGAGCTCGTTGGCAGCGGGAAGGAAAGGCATTTTTCGCTCGTAGGTGGCGGAGTCGCCGTTGCCGGTGTAGACGGTTACCTGTTGCAGGTCTTTGGTAAATATCATGCGATTGGCACCCCAGTGGAAAATGTTGGGCGCAGTGGCGTGTAGCACTTGTCCGCTTTTGAGGCGCAGTTTTTCTTCTTTCAGTTCGAGTTCAAACAGCTCGTCGTTGCGCAAATTTTTGTACCTGCCCGTGTGAGGTTGCAACACGGACCGACCCAATGGAATGGTTTTGCCAATGGGCGTTTCCAACTTTTTATCCAGTACAATTTCAGCGATTTGGGCACCCATTTTCTCCGGACTGACATTGCCATCATTGCTCAAGTACGCGACGGATATATCTTGGTTTGGATAGTAGGCAAGCCACGCCCGATAGCCCGCCGTGTAGCCGCCATGACTGAATTCTAAAACGTCCGTATAATTGCGAATAAAAAAGCCACCCGCGTAAGCGATTGCTAAGCCGTTATTGAGTTTGCCGCACTGCACTTGTAGCTTTGTGAACGCTGCTCCTTTCAATTGCAAGGTGCGAAAATTTCGAGTCCAACGGATTAAATCAGTCGTGGTGGTGAGCAAGCCGCCGTTGCCGTGCGCGTTTTCAAAAGGCATCGTAGCGAGATAATTATTGCCCGATTTGGTGTAGGCAATCGCCCGATTTTTGACTACACTTCGATAATTGTCGCGCCAGCTCGTGTGGTGCATTTCCATCAGTTTGAAAATACGCTTGCGCGTAAATTCGGCAAACGATTCCTTACTTACTCGTTCTACAAGAATAGCTAATAGGTTATAATTAGAATTAGAATAACTGAACTGGTCGCCGGGCGGAAAATTGAGCGATTTTTGTCGGCAAATAATGTCGAGTGCATCTGCTTGCGTGTACACGCGCTTGCCACGTTCCCAGCCGCTAATTGTTGCTATCGCGCCCCAATCGCGCAAGCCGCTGGTGTGGTGCAAGAGATGGTCAATCGTTATTTTTTGTCCATAATTGGGCAGTTCTGGTAAGTATTTGCGCACATCATCTTCCAGGGAGAGTTTTTTATCCAA
The DNA here is from genome assembly GCA_964549655.1 of uncultured Saprospiraceae bacterium. Classification (GTDB taxonomy): domain Bacteria; phylum Bacteroidota; class Bacteroidia; order Chitinophagales; family Saprospiraceae; genus JADJNW01. Next base: position 2,211 of record CAZJXN010000163.1, on the reverse strand, counting down.
TACTAACAACAAAATAGCGGCGGCTGTAAATTGCTTGGCAACCGAGCCAGATTCAAAAATAGTATTGGTGGTATTTGGAATGTCATGCTCCAAATCTGCCATGCCAAACGCTTTATTGTAAATAATTTGCCCATTTTGTGCCACTGTCAACACGCCGCCGGGTGTATTTTGATTCCATTTTTCAAATAACGCATTGAGCTGCTGCGTCAGGAGCGCGGATTTGGGCGAGGTATTCGGGCAACTGCTACACACCACAATTATAGTCAACCACGTTATTGCTTTTAAAAAAGGAAATACTTTCAAAAGGAGCGATTTTTAGATATTTAGGAGGTCTGAATTCAAAATTGCGAGACATTTATCAGACAAACCAGCGTTTTTATCAATTTGATCGTTGTAGAATGCAATGTGTTCTGTATTTTTGACGGCTTGTTCCAAATTGTGATTTGTGAAATGGGATTTGTGCATCAGAAGTGGAACGGAAGCCAGTTGGTTTAAGTTTAGCCTATTAATTTGTTCGTTTACATTTTTAAAAAACAGATTTGTATGATTCGTACCATCGTTTTGATTTTTATGCTGGGTTGCAGCATTCAAATAGTAATAGGACAGACGGAAAAGCCTATTGTAAAAACAGATAGTTTAAAAAGCAATAGCGGCGCAGACCCCTCCGCAGGGCTACCCACAGAGGAAGGCAGTACGCCTAAACAAATGAGAAAAGCAGCACAGGCAAAGGCAGCACAAGCAGCCAAATCGGATACCTTGCAAAAGCCAGCAAAGGGTAAACCTTGGGCAGGCAAAAGCGATGCCGACCTGCGCAAAATAGCCGACACCTTGGCACACCGCTATGTTTTGGTAGATGGGCACGTGGATTTGCCATTTCGTTTGGGGGTAAAGAATTTCCGGTTGACTAAAGAATTTTTAGGTATTCCGGTGGAAAGTAAAGAAGGCGATTTTGATTATGTGCGGGCTAAAAAAGGCGGATTGTCAGCTCCTTTTATGTCTATTTACATTCCGTCTTCGTATCAGGAAACTGGCGGGGCCAAGGAATTTGCGGACTCCCTAATTGATATGATGAATGAAGTAGCAAAGGCAAATCCTGATAAATTCAAAATAGCACGTTCACCAGCGCAAGTGGAAGCGAATTTTAAAAAAGGCATTATTTCGCTGGCATTGGGCATGGAAAACGGCGCGCCTATTGGCGATTCAATTCAAAATGTAGCGTATTTTCACAAGCGCGGCATTCGTTACATCACGCTTACGCACGGCAAGGACAATCTGATTTCCGACTCTTCCTACGATACCATGCACACGCACAATGGCTTGAGTCCCTTTGGCAAAGAAGTGGTAAAAGAGATGAATCGGGTGGGTATTATGGTGGATGTTTCGCACGTGTCGGACAGCGCGGCGCTACAAGCAATTGCGCTGAGTATAGTACCTTGCATTGCTTCACACTCATCGGTACGGCAGTTTACACCTGGTTTTGACCGCAATATGAGTGACGATATTCTAAAAGCACTCGCTAAAAAAGGCGGTGTGATTATGATTAATTTTGGTTCGGCTTTCTTGGATGGAAAACTGAGAGATGCACAAACGGTAAGCCGAGAGAAACTAACTAAACTGCTGGAAAGCAAGAAGTTAAAAATAGACGATGTGGCTGCAAAACCGATACTTGATAAATTTAAAAAAGAGAATCCAACGTTGTACGCAGATGTAGAAATGGTTGCCAATCATATTGACCACGTTGTGAAAACGGTCGGTGTGAATCATGTTGGTTTTGGCTCTGATTTTGATGGTGTAGGAGACTCTCTGCCAACGGGTTTGAAAGATGTTTCGCAATATCCGAATTTGATTTACAGTCTATTGAAGCGCGGTTACAGCGAAGAGGACATTTCAAAGATTTGTTCCAAAAATGTATTCCGGGTATGGACTACCGTCGAAAAATATGCAGAGCGTCAAGCCGAGAAAGCCAAGCGTGCAGCGGCGGGGAAGTAAGTAGGCAATTGTCTGAACTGGGCTTGTCCGCCTCCGGCAGGATTTATATGATTTTTGCGATGAAGCCTTTGCGTCGCTGCTCGTAATAGCTATCGGGATTGCGTACAAAATGACCAAGTGACGAGCGACAAAAACATTATAACACAAAAACATTATAACACAAAAACACTATAAGTAGTTCGGCTTAAATAATCGACATTTTTAATATCTTTACAAGATGCT
>CAZJXN010000162.1:0-11607 GCA_964549655.1 uncultured Saprospiraceae bacterium | reverse complement strand
CAATCGCTTTACGAAAATTGCTCCTAAACGTCGCAAATTCGTAAAGCGTAACGTTGTACAAAAGGCTCGCTGCGCTCGCCTTCTGTACAACGCGGAGCGGCTGCACCGCTGCTGCACGAAGTTCTCCCTACGGTCGCCCATCGTACAACAACGGTTTTGCAAAATTGAAAAAAATTTTCCGCTTCGCGGATTTTTCCAACTTCGCAAAGCCGCTCCGCGTTAGCGGTCATTGTAATCGACAGAACAACTATAAACGACTGACAGAACACACTACAATTATTTATCTGAATTTTGTAATATTTCAAACAAAAAAAGTGGAGACCAGAACCCACTCAAAAAACGGGGCTAAATCCGAAAAGCCTAACGAGTAGGAAAAAAATAAAATCAATAAACAATGGTAACTGTAATTTTAACACACGAAGTGAAAAACTTCTCAGAATGGAAAGCAGGTTATGATGAAGATGAGGCTCGTCGTCAACAAGCAGGTTTAAAAATGAGCGGATTATATCGCGCTGTCGATAACCCTAATGTTGTAACCGTCATCGGTGAAGCTGCAAGCGTAGAAGCGTTAAATGAATTTATGTCAAGTCCAGAATTGAAAGCTACAATGGAAGCACTTGGTGTAATAAGTGCACCAGAAGTAAAGGTTCTGAACAAAATCTAGTTGCATCAGCATGCAGCGAAAGGTAAGTGAAAGAAGGACGGAAGTGCTTAATTGTATGACCGTCATTCTTTTTTTACTTTTGTTTTTTTTGCGTCCACACCAAGGCATCGAACGTTGAACAGGCAGGCAACGAAAAAAAAGGAAACAACGAACCGCTAACACCGCATATAACGATCATGGCGGTTAATCACCGCCACGCCGTGTATGCTCACGTTGATATGCGAAACCACGAGAAATAATTAAATTCAATAACATAAAATTTCAAAACGATGAAGATTTCATTTTTCTCCCTTTTACTCCTTTTTTGTTTATTTGCTTCCTGCAATCAGGCAGGTGATAACAAATCGGCGTCAACTACTATTTCTTTTGATGAAGATAGCGAGAAGCAAGCCATAATGGAGACTATTAAGCAAGAAACTGAATGTTTTTATAAAAGAGACTATAACTGTTGGAAAGAGACTTATGCCCAAACCGATTACGCTTTTCAATGTTGGAGTAATCCGGACGGTACATTCGATGCGAAGGTTGGTTGGAAAGAAGTCGATGAAAAAATTGGCAAGTACATTCGAGAGAACCCTGTACATAGCGGTGGAAGTAGTCACCCAAAAGTGGAAAGAAGAAATATGATGACCAAATTTTATGGTGGGAACGTAGCGTATATGATTTGGGACCAATATAATATGGACAAGGAAATGAAAAAATACACGCACAGCAAAGAAACCCGTATAATGGAAAAAATAAATGGAAAGTGGAAAATTGTAAATGTCACTGCATTTTGGGATTATAAAAATCTCATTCAAGTAGATAGTTTGAAATAACTGTGTCAAGCCACCTACGCATATCGGCGTGAAATCAGAATTGCCCCCCAGCGTTCATCTTCGAAATGGCGAATGCTTAATGGTGACTCCTGCCGCCGACTTCTCAGATACAGCAAATGTTGCCAACCCGCAACATTTGCCGTATTTTTGTCTCTAAAATCGCGCAAAATGGCAAAAAAGTTAGTCCGGTTCGACTGGGCGATGAAGAAAATGCTTCGCCACAAGGCAAACTTCGACATCCTCGAAGGCTTCCTGTCGGAGTTATTGGGCGAGGAAGTGAAAATCAAGCAAATCCTCGACAGCGAAAGCAATAAGGAGACCGAAGACGACAAGCACAACCGGGTGGACATCCTGGTAGAGAACTCCAAGGATGAATTGGTCATCATTGAAGTGCAAAACAGCAACGAGTATGACTATTTTCACCGGATGCTGTACGGCACATCCAAAGCCATCACCGAACATATCAAAGAAGGGGAAGCCTATGCAGCGGTAAAAAAGGTGATCTCCATCACCATTGCCTACTTTGATTTGGGACAGGGAGCAGATTACGTTTACCACGGCACGACAGTATTCAGGGGTTTACATAAGAACGATATACTGACTCTCGCTGACAAGCAGATAGAACTATACAAAAAGGCTACTATTCACGAAATCTACCCTGAGTACTGGGTCATCAAGGTTGGGAAATTCCACAATCGGGTTAAGGACAAATTAGACGAGTGGATATATTTTTTCAAAAACGCAGAAATAAAGAGTGGTTCCACTGCCAAGGGTTTGAAAGAGGTAAGTGAGAGACTGGATGAAATGAAATTAAAGGAAAAAGATGCAAAGGACTATAAAAGGTATCTAAAGCAATTGCGGGATGTAGCGAGTGAACAACATACTAAAATGGCGGATGCGCAAGACCTGATAAAAAAGGGCGAGGGAAACAAAGAAATTGAAGCAGTGATTGGGTTTTATGAAAATGATGTTCCCATCGCAGTTATTGCAAAATCACTCAAAATTACCGAGGAACAAGTTTTACAAATCATTGAAAATCATACAAATAAATAGAAATCGCCCAACTATGCACTACTTTTCATAGCCGACTACGCGCGGCCACGTCAGCAGTGCTAACGTTGTACAAAAGGCTCGCTGCGCTCGCCTTCTGTACAACGCGGAGCGGCTGCACCGCTGCTGCACGAAGTTCTCCCTACGGTCGCCCATCGTACAACAACGGTTTTGCAAAATTGAAAAAAATTTTCCGCTTCGCGGATTTTTCCAACTTCGCAAAGCCGCTCCGCGTTCTCGGTCATTATATACCAATCCTCTTCCAAACGAATCCTTGTTTTGAAGTCCAACAAAAAATCCTTGCATCCTGCGCTCCAATGCTGTATTTTTGTGATAAAGTTTGAGCCATGAAATTTGTAGATGTAAAGAACGATGTTGCGTTCCGAAAGATATTTGGAAATGAGAACAAAAAGGTCATATTAATTTCGTTTCTCAATGCTGTTTTGGGATTGGAAGGTCAAAATCGAGTCAAGGAAGTGACCTTGCTCAATCCTTTCCAACTTCCTCGCATTGCGGGCGAGAAATCCTCCATCATTGATGTCAGGGCTACCGACGAAAAAGGTTCGACTTTCATTGTTGAGATGCAGGTAGCTGAACCAGCCGGGTTCGCCAAAAGGGTGCTATACTACACAAGCAAAGACTATGCAGGACAAATCAACAGTGGCGAAGATTATCCCCTACTACGCCCTGTATTCTTCATTGGCGTATTGGATTTTAATTACTTTTCGGGAAAGGACTACTTATCTTCTCATCTGATTGTTGATGAAGAAACGGGAGAGTGTTCGTTCAAAGATTTGAAGTTTCGGTTTATTGAGTTGAAAAAATATAATAAAAAGGTACATGAATTAAAAAATATAATAGATAAATGGACTTTTTTCATCAAAAACGCAGAGGAGTTAGAAGTTATGCCAGAAAATATTGATGATGAAGGATTGAAACAGGCATACGAAGAAGCGGCACAGCACAATTGGACGAGAGAGGCGTATGACGCGTATATTTATTCAGGCATAAGAGACCAAGACGATAGGGGAAGAATCGAATTGGCTGAACAAAGAGCAAAATTTGAGCAACTTGTTGAATTAGTCTTAAATCTACATACCAATGGAGTACCTATCGGGATTATTGCCAGATCAGCCAATAAATCAGAGGAAGAAATAAGGCAAATAATTGAAAACCAAAAAGATAAATAAATACCGAGAACAAAGAATGTGCGAAAATGCCTCCTAAACGTCGCACATTCGTACATCCAAACGTTGGCGGTAAGGCAATGACAGACATAAACGAGACTAATGACCAAATGAAATCATACCCTTTTTATAAATATTTGCTGAATTGTTTTTTATTGACTCTTCCAATTTTAGTGTGGAACATTTTTCTGACCAATAAATTGCCTAAAGCATTTCAACCTGATATTTTTTGGAACAAAATACCAGTATTTTTGACATATGGAGAAAACATTTCCCGGGCTATCGTTTTCGCATTAACTTTATTTATGCCTCTAAGTATAGCGACACCGCTCCAAAAAAAAGGACTTCTTCTATACTTAGGCGGGACGTTACTATATATTTTATCGTGGCTTACTTTGATTTATTTTTCGGAAAGTCAATGGAGTAATACCCTTTTAGGATTTATGGCACCAGCCTATACGCCTTTCTTTTGGTTAATTGGAATTGGGCTTATTGGAGACTCCTTCTATTTCAATTTACCTTATAGGCGGTGGCTTTTTATTTTGACTTCCATAATATTTTTAGTATTTCATAACCTACATACTTATACAGTAGTGATTATTTGGAAAAATTTTGTACGTGCGCGATTTTGAAAAATAGGCTGTCCCAATAAACTTTGAAAATTAACGGCGGATAATACGGAATTTATTTGCATAATCACTAGTATTTCATGGAATACATTAATTTATATGAGACAATGTACTGACAGCAATTCAAAATGCCCAACCGCTAACAGCACCTACAAGAAATTGGCGGTTCAGTGCTCCGTAGACACATTTGTAGTTAATCAAACATTGGTTCTCCGCATCAACATTTGTGGTAAAAAACGCCAACTTCTTGTAGCCGCAAACGACGTTACCGATCATTATACACCAATCCTCTTCCAAACGAATCCTTGTTTTTAAGTCGAATAAAAAATCCTTGCATCCTGCTGTCAAGTGCTGTATTTTTGCGATAAAGTTTGAGTAATGAAATTTGTAGATGTAAAAAACGACGTTGCGTTTCGGAAGATTTTCGGTAACGAAAACCGGAAAGAAACGCTCATTTCATTTCTGAACGCCATTTTGGACTTTCACGGCGACCAGCACATCTCGCAGGTAAATATCCTGAACCCGTATCAACTGCCCAAACTCAAAGGCGGGAAAGTCACAATTATTGACGTGAAGGCTACCGACCAAGCAGGGCGGACGTACATCGTGGAGATGCAGGTGGCTGATATTGACGGCTTCGATAAGCGGGTGCTTTACTATTCTTCCAAAAGTTATTCCGACCAAATCAAGCGGGCAGATTTCTACCGAAAACTGCGCCCCGTAATTTTCATTGGCATACTTGACTTTGAGCATACCCAAAATAAAAATTATATCAGCCGTAGCCAAGTCAGAGACATTGAGACGGGAGAACAAACCATAAAAGATATGGAGTTCACTTTCATTGAGTTGCCAAAATTTACCAAAGAACTGCACGAACTAAAAACGCTCACGGAAAAATGGGTGTATTTCATCAAAAATGCGGAAAGCCTGGAAGTCGTGCCTGAAAATATAAACGACGAGGGTTTAAAATCGGCTTATGAAGAAGCCAATATTCAGACTTGGACGCAGGAAGAACTGGATGCCTACGAATATGCTTTCATGCGAGAAGAAGACGAGCGGGCAAGGTTGGATAAAGCTGAAATGAAAGGCAAAGTTGATGGTATAACTGGTCTTTATTCCAATGGGGTTTCCGTTTCAATAATTGCCAAATCGTTCAATCTAACTGAATTGGAAGTGTTTGAAATCATCGAGAGGCAGTCGAATAAATAAACGCCTATGCCGTACAAAGCCCGCCCGCAAAGGCTCGACGTGTGGTACAGGTGCATATGCAAGCGTTAGCGGTCATTATACACCAATCCTCTTTCCAAACGAATCCTTGTTTTGAAGTCCAATAAAAAATCCTTGCATCCTGCGCTCCAATGCTGTATTTTTGCTTTAAAGTTTTTTAAAAAATGAAATTTGTAGATGTAAAGAACGACGTTGCATTCCGCAAGATATTTGGCAACCAAAACAAAAAGGAAGTGCTGATTTCCTTTTTGAACGCCGTGCTTGACTTTGAGGGCAAGCATACCATCATGGATGTGACTATCCTGAACCCTTTCCAACTACCAAAATTTCGGGACGGGAAGGCAACGATAATTGATGTAAAAGCAAAAGACCAGAGCGGGAGGGAGTTCATCGTGGAGATGCAAGTAGCTGATGCTCTGGGGTTTAGTAAGCGCGTGCTTTACTATACTTCGCAGGGCTACGTCAGTCAGATTGAGCGTGGAGAATTTTACGACCAATTGAACCCGACTATTTTCATCGGGATTTTGGATTTTACAATATCAAAGAACCCAAAGTACCTCAATAGGCATCGGATTTTGGATGTGGAGACCGGCGAGCGGATAATGGCGGATATGGAGTTCAACTTCATCGAACTGCCAAAGTTTAATTTGGAGAAAAGAGACTTAAAAACTCTGGTCGAGAAATGGGTATATTTTATTAAGGAGGCAGAAAACATTGAAGTCATACCAGAAGGCATTGATGATATTGGGTTGAGAACGGCATTTGAAGAAGCTAATATTCAGACGTGGTCGCAGGAAGAATTGGAGGCATACGACTATGCTGGGTTGAGAGAAACCGAAGACAGGTTGAGGCTTGAAAAAGCAAGGGCTGATGCTAAGAAGGAGGAACAAATAAAAATAGCACGGCAGATGAAAAGTAAAGATATGGATATAAATATAATATCCGAAATGACCGGGTTAACGACTGATGAAATCAATGAAACATAAAATGCCACGAATAACGCATATACGTCCCTGCCGCGCAAAGCCCACCTGCAAACCCAACGCAGCCGCAAACAGCGTAGATGCTCCCGTTAGTGGCTTATTTTGTGACCTCTACCAACTTCAAAGACGACCATGAAACGAAACTTATTTTTATGGACGATTTCCGCATCATTCTTAGTTGTTGGTTGCAAACAACTTCCAAACTATTTATTATCAAAAGAAAATCCACCAATCAACAAAACCAGAAAAGCGGAGTTATTGTCAGCATTTTTCGGTTTGGATAATGCACTGCCTCCAAGAGCCATGAATATTTGGTCGGAAGCACCCGGGAAAGATGGTATGCCTTTGGTATTTTCGCACGAGATAAATCCAATAACTTTAAATCCAAATGTGTTTCAAATCACTACGCAAAAAGGAGATAAGCTCAATGTTGCGTTTTCCACTTTTAAACCCGCTATTGAAGAATTTGAATTACGAACCATTTTACTTATTGGCGAATTTGGAAATGCACCTGATAACCAACCCATGGAAGTGGAAATTGTAGGTGACTTGGAAACAAGAGACGGGCAGCATTTAAAAGGGCAAAAAATCAAAGTAACACCTTTGGAAGAGGGTCCAGTTATAAGCTATGCTGAATACTTTTCGTTTGACAAAAATTATCCTTACAAAGAAAAAGGTGCAGGTTGTGACTGTCCAAAAACAGAGACGCAGACAGTTGTCAGGACGGTTTGGGCAGGTGGTGTTAGAGCAACAAATGGTAAAGAATTAGGGACAAAGAACTTACTTCTTTTACTGTTACTTTACTTCAAAATTCTGATACGATAAAAGTTAACCTAAACAGCAGAAAAATAAAGAAAATAAAGCAGAAACGCATACTTATACTAATTTAGATACCGGAAGTCAGATGCCAGATACCAGAACACATTGGAAAACAGTGCGTTGTAAAAATAAATATACGTCATTGTGCCTTGAAAATCGCATTATAAAGTTTGAAAACCAACTTAAGCCAAAAAAAGAAACCCCGATTTCTACAGAAACAGGGGCATTCCTACTATCCTTATTAATGTAAAAGTTAGGTAAAAGCGATTTTTTCCAAAGTACTCGCTTTAAACCCAATTATGATGAAAAAGCTAATCCCCAAGCTATAAGCTAGTAAAAACAGCAAATTTGCGGTGTTGTGCGATTGTACCAAAGTAGCATCGTAACGAAAATCCGGCAAACCTGCCACTGCCGCTTTGTCCAACACGTCGCCTTTAAAAATTTTTGGCTTGAAATACTCCCGCCACATACCTGCAAAGGCAATGACTTGCTCGCGGAACGACTGATAATGCCGATTAGATGTACCCGCCAAGTCGTTAAAACTATCATTCAATAAAATCGAGGGCGAGGTGAAACGGAAATTGTCCACCCAAGCCTGTTGTTGTGCCAAACGCTGGTCGTATTTTTCTACCAAGGGCTTGATTTTGCTTTGAATTAGGTCTTGTGACGCGAAGTATTGCTTATAAAAAATGTAGGTTTCAGCTTTGGAGGAATCGGGCATGAGTTCGGGATGGTCGCGGTAGTACGAGGCGAGAATCGTATCGGCTTGTTTTGCGGCTTCGGCGTTGACGATGCGTACTTCGTTGACTAACAAGGCTCTAGATGGCACTGGGTACAAATTATTGGCAAGTTGACTTACCACGGATGGCACGAGCAATACCAATCCGACCCAAATTGCCAGCATCGTCACTGCATTTTGCGCCGAAGATTTTCCCGCCAGATTTACCGCAGTCGCTACTAAAAACCAGAACGCGGTGTACAGCAAAGTCAAAAGCGTCAACTGCCCAATTTTTCCGGCATTTGCAAACACATTCACTCCATTCAAAGCTAAACTGAGCCATAAACTTCCGGTCGCTACCGTTGCAATAATCAAAAAACGTATCGCCGCTTTTTGGAATAACCACGTCAACAAACGCACCGGCTGCGCCATCAATAAGCGCAACGAACCTTGCTCTTTTTCAGCGGATAACAAATTATAGCTAAATGCAATGACAATCAACGGCAGTAAGTAAACGAACACAAAACTCAGGTCAAAACTGCCAAACAGCAATTGCACCGGACTGGATAATTCGGTAAAATTTAGCAAAGCACTCTCGCCGTACAAAATCGGTTTTGCGGTGTGTGAAAAAAGGTCGCTCTGCCCCGTGGACAAAAGTGCCAAAGGCTGCGTTTCCAGCACTGCCAAGCGTGGATAGCGATTGGCAATGACGGTAGGTGTTTGCGGATTCAGCCACGGCGAAAGGTCGGTTTTCAAACCCTGTTCTACTGAATCCAATAGCACTTGCATCGCGGTGAAAGCACTGTCGGATTCTATTTTGGTTTTGTCAATGGTCACTTGGCGGTCAGTTACTTTTTGTGCGCCATTGTAGGCTCCAAATAAGCACAACGCCAGCAATAACACCGAAAGCGTTTGAATCCATGCGCTGCGGAGTAAGGATTTGAGTTCAAATTTGAAATTATGACTAAACATTTTTTTATTTTTTATAACAACACCCTTATTATGAAATAGTACACTGATTTTTATGATAATTAAGATTGATTATGTGCTAAAATCAGTCAAAATCATAATTATCATAGCTATCAGTGTACGATTAAATCTTTTTGGTAACGGCTATCAATCCAATGAAAGAAATGCCCAACCAGCCGAGTAAAATCAATAAGTTACTTACATTTTGTTGTAAAACGGTCGCATACGTGGGTGGCTCGTAACTAAATTCGGGTACATCTTTCCAAAGCGTCGGGTCGGCTTCATAATCCCAAGCGGCATCGCCGTAAGTGGTGTTTTTTGCAAAATACATATTTAATTTATCCATCATGCCCAGTCGGTATTTTTCGGCAGCATCCGCGAAATTCCAATGGGTTTGGTAATCGGTACGAGCAATTCCCATAGACAAAAATCGAGTGGGTAAAAACGGCGACAGGATGGCACTCCAACGGTACACATTCGTTTGTTTTTGAAATCGTTCCCGCAGTAGGGCGTAATGTTTGAAGAAAATCTCCGCGTCGTGTTCTTCGCCTTTTTGCATCAGGTAACCGTCAAAATTGAAGGGAAGATGTTGCACGCTATCTACTTTATATTCCACGAGCACTGCTTTTTCGAGTTTTTTGGCTTCATCGCTCCACGGCTCGTGTCCATTCAAGCCCTTTTTTTTGTCTTCATTCACACTCGCTTCAAAGGACTGCCGCGTGGGGTATGGGTATAATCCATCTGCCAGGTTGCTCGCCACTTTGGGCATTCCCAGCACACTCACAATCCAGACCGCCAGCATCGTAACCAATGCAATACCTGAATTTTTACTCACCGCCGAAACCGTCAACGTCAAACTCGTAAAAATGGCATAATATATCAGATACACCAACAGCAGCAGCGCCAACGCACCGACATTGAATTGTCCAAAATCTTTGATGGAAGTCAGCAGCACCGCCGATAACGCAAAAGTCGGCACCACCAACAGCACAATCGGAATGTATGCGCCCAGCCATTTGCCCAGCGCCAAACTCACTGGCGAAACACCCTGACTTTTCAGCAACGCCAGCGTACCTTGCTCGCGCTCGCGCGTGAAGGCGTTGAAACCCAATAAAACAATTAATAATGGAAGGAGGAAGAGCAAAATAAAATCGGGCGTGAGGTCGCCGAAGCGCGCCAAGCCAGTCTGGTCTTGCGCCGCCATGTACTGCGCCTCGTTGCGTTTGTGGGCTTCGAGGTAAATAGAAATGCCGGTGTACTTGTCCACGCCGGGGTCAATGAGCGAAAGTGGATATTTGGGTTTGAACGCATACGTGCCGTAATGCGCCGCCGAGTGCGGATTTTTGGCATCTTGACTGACCCACACGTTGCGTTCATTTTGCCGCGCTTGTTGGTGTTGTTCATTTATCGAAAGATAATAACTGCGACTTATTACAACCGATATCAGCAATAATGCAATGGTGATAATAGCTGCTGTGCGAAATCGTCCTTCGCGCAGGATTTCTTTAAATTCTTTTTGGGCAATTCTGGAAATCATGATGTTTTGGTGTTGAAATTGTGTTCTTGTGTTCGCGTGTTCTTGTGTTCAAATAATAAGGGACATTAACACAAAAACACATTAACACCTGAACACAACTGGTTAATTCATGTGTTGCAGATACAATTTCTCTAAATCGGTGTGGTTAACTTCTTCGGTAGTTAGTGTTTGTAATAATTTTCCGTCTTTCATAATGCCGATGTGCGTACCGCTTTCTTTGGCGCGGAAGAGGTCGTGCGTTGCCATGAGCGTGGCGACACCTTGCTGACTCAATTTTTGTAACAAGGCGGCAAATTCGTTACTCGCTTTTGGGTCTAAACCGGAAGTGGGTTCATCAAGCAAGAGTGCTTTCGCCTGTTTTGCCATAGCAATAGCGATACCTACTTTCTGACGCATACCTTTGGAGTAGGTCGAGACGCGGCGGCGGTAGGCTTCTTCCTGCAAACCTGCTTCACTCAAAAACATTTCAAATTCTCCCGTTTCGTACTTTTTACCTGCCAAGCCTGAAAAGTAGTCGAGGTTTTCCAAACCGGTCAAATTCGGATATAGCATCAAGTTTTCGGGAATGTAAGCGAGGAATTGCTTGGTTTTCAGGGCGTCCTGCGTTACATCCGTGCCGTTGATGAGGGCTTTGCCTTCCGTCGGTTGTACAAAATTCAGGAAAATGTTGATAGTCGTGGTTTTACCTGCGCCATTCGCACCCAGCAGGCAGAAGATGTCGCCAGGTTTTACAGTCAAATTTAGCTGGTCAACGGCAGTCGTGCCATTGTATGCTTTGGTCAAGCCAATTGCTTCTATCATAGGTTTTAGGTGTTTTTAAAATTGGAAGATGGGAGGATCCTGCTATGCGGGACAAGTCAAGAAGATAGGAAACGCCCATCTTTTTGCCTCCAAAACATTATGCCAATGCAACAATGTTGCAAATTTAATAATACTTTTGGTATTTGCAACGTTATTGCATTAATTATACAATTAAAAAAGCCCGACTACTTACAGCAGCCGGGCT
>CAZJXN010000161.1:0-11657 GCA_964549655.1 uncultured Saprospiraceae bacterium | reverse complement strand
TATCAAAGAACTTTGTATTTTTTTTGCCCAACTATAAGTGTACGGCTGGAAAGTTGAAAAATGAACCCCAAGCAACTATCAACAAATTTGCACGAAAAGATCGGATGGATTCAATGCGACCCATTACATTGGCGCAAAAATGCATTTCAAAGGCGCAAAAAATCGCCAAACTAATTTTCTCAAACTTTTCAAAGAACTGGGAGGTCATTTTCACCTAACTAAAAGTGTACGGCTGGAAAATTTATTTGATAAAAAAAACATATTGCTACTTTTTATTCATTCCACCACTTTCACCTGCTCCGCCTGCAACACGTCCTTCCGTTCGCCGTTCAAATGAACAAAAACAACCATATTACAATTTTCAGCAACCCAAGCATTGGATAAATTATAAGTAAATGATTTTTTGATAACTGTACCATCCTTTTGCGCTTCAGGAATAGGATTGCCATCATAATTGGATAGAAAATCTCGCAGGACGTGTTTGTGTTTGTAATCATTTACTTTACCGCCGGGCGCGAGCTGCACATCCGTGATATTCGTTTCGGTCAAAGCGACGCTCAGCCGAATGTCGCTACCATCAATCGGTTCCAGCGTTTTAACGTTGACTTCGAGTTCGAGTCGGCGGTTGGCGGCGTTGTAGGTGCGATTGAGGGTGAGCGTGACTTCTGGAGCTTGTGCAGCTTCTTGCGCGATGAAGCCTGCCCATTGATTTTGAGTCAATTGGATATCAAATTCATCCGGGAATTTTTTTCGATTGACGACGGCGGTGGGGTAACCGAGCGGTTCGCCGAGGTAACTTAGCAAATTAGTGCCGTCGGCAGAACGGAAGTCGTACTTGCTTTCGGGATACGGCGGCGCAAAAAAACCGGCGTGGATAGAAATGGGAATGAGTTGGTCGCTGTAGATTTTTACCAAATTTTCAATGGCTTCGCTTCCTGCCGGACAGTTGACGCACTTCACGCCGCTGAATTCTTCAATCAAAACCTTGCGAGGCGTAGCACCACCGCCGCTTGGATTCGGGTCAACGGGGTTTAACGTAGGTGGAATTTCTTCGCAACCAGAAAGCAGTACGCAGTAGGCAGTGAGCAGTATGCAGCTTGCCTGTGTCACGAGAATAAGCAGTTTGTTTATTATTTTTTTCATGGTTTTTATTTTAAAATAAGTAGTTCGACCCAAATAATCGTTATAATCAAATACCTAATCATTTGATTATCAATTTGTTATGCGGTGGTCAATGGTCAATTATAAATGGTCAATCACTTAGATTGGCTTTTGCGCTTTATACTGCTCGCATTGCATCAATTGCAATATGCTTTTCTGGCGGCAGGTAGGGATGACGCGATTTTTTTCTCGCACGCCTTACAAATCTCGCCACATTTTTACGGAGTTCATTGGCAAAAAGAATAACAGAAAAAAGGAATCTTTATGTTTGCAAAAGCGAACGGAGTTAATAGAGCAAAGGTATGAAAAATCAAACAATTATTGAAACCGCCACCTCCAAAAACACGATTAGTGCATACGCAGCGTCGCAGTTCTCTCTTTACTGGGCACTCTTTGTCATTTTCATTCTTGAATGTACACCCGTTTCACCCGCTCAGAAATCGTCGTAAAAATCTCTAATGGAATGGTTTCATACACGGCTGCTAATTCACTAATCGGCAGGTTTTCGCCAAAAATTTCTACTTCATCGCCTTCTTGTGCTTCCAAAATATCGGTGATATCAATCATACACATATCCATAGCGACGGAGCCGACAATGGGTGCTCGCTTGCCGCGCAGCCACACCGAAAAATTGCCATTGCCTGCCGTACGACGCAAGCCATCCGCATAGCCAATCGAAATAGTGCCGATGCGCGAGGAACGCGCTGCCCACCAACGCCGCCCATAGCCCACACTTTCGCCTGCTTCCAAAACGTGAATTTGGGACACCGTCGCTTTCAAAGATAAAACTGGAAAAAGCACTTCTTTGAATGTTTTGTCATTGTCCAAACCATACAAACCAATACCGAGCCGCACCATATCCATTTGAAAATCAGGGAAGCGATGTACGCCTGAAGTGTTGAGTGCGTGTTGCAAGGGTTGGTAGTTTAAATGCGAAACAATTTCAGCATACATTTTTTTAAATAGATGTAATTGTTGAAGTGTAAACGCATCGTGTTCTGGCGCTTCACTCGCAGCGAGGTGGGTGAAAATACTTTTGATGTGAATTTGGGGATTGTTTTTTAATAGCGAAATTAAATTTGGCAAGTCAGTTGGATTGAAACCAAGTCGGTGCATTCCCGTATCTAATTTGATATGAATGGGAAAAGTAGCGTTATCGGTTTTTAGTTTGCTAAAATGCACATATTCTTGCATCAAACCGAGACTATAAATCTCTGGTTCCAACTGAAACCGATACATCGCATCAAAACTGGATTCCTCTGGATTCAACACCATAATCGGCATCCGAATACCGGCTTGTCGCAATTCTATACCTTCATCCGTGTACGCAACTGCCAGATAATGAATACCTTGAAATTCTAATAACCGAGCAATTTCTGCGGCGCCGCTGCCATAAGCCGCCGCTTTCACCATTACCATAGTGTGTACGTGCGGACGCAAGTAGCGACTGTACAAATACAGATTCCGAATAAAATTTTGCAAATTAATTTCCAGAACCGTCTTATGTGCTTTCAGTGCCAAGCGATTGGCAATCTGTTCAAACGCAAACTGTCGAGCACCTTTTAATAAAATATTTTCATCTTGAAATTGGCTGTTATCAAGCTGTTGTAAAAAGGTAGCGGTATCTGTAAAAAAATGCTTTTGAATATCACTTGGTAACTGTTTTTCCAAAATGGAAACGTCTTCACCGATAGCGATTAAACGGCTGATTTTCTTCTCTTTAATTAAATTTGCAACCTGCTGATAGAGCGTTTCGGAGTCTTGTCCACTTTGCAAAATATCAGATAGAACGAGTGTCCGACGCGCTTGCGGACGTTGTTGTTCTAAAAAATTTAAAGCTAAAGTGAGCGAAGTCAGGTCGGAATTATAACTATCATTTACAAGGATACAATTGTTGATGCCTGCTTTTACTTCCAGCCGCATTTCTACTGGTTCCAACTGCGCCATTCGTTTTTCAATATCTGCCGGATTTACACATAAGTATAGTAAAATTGCCCAACAGTGAACTGCATTTTCAATCGCAGCGGTGTCCGTAAATGGAATTTGAATATTAATCTTTTGATCTTTGTAAGAACCCTGAATAATGGTATGTGACTGGTGGTTAGGGATTTGTGAATAGTGATTTGTGATTTGTGAAATATAAAGGTCGGCTTTTTCTTTTTGCGACCAGCTAAATGTTTTTTTGTCTAAATTTTCTACGGCATTGGCAACAAGCGGTTGGTCTTTACAATAGAATATAATATCTGCGAATTCAAATAGCTTTGTTTTTTGGGCTACTTTTTCTTGTATTGAAGTAAAACCCGCCGCATGTGCTTCACCAATATTTGTAAAAATGCCAATGTTACAATGGATGATCGGTGCAAGCCGTTCCATCTCACCTACTTGCGAAATACCTGCTTCAAAAATGCCCAAATCATGTTCTGCTTGAATCTGCCACACCGACAATGGCACGCCAAACTGTGAATTATAACTACGCGGACTGCGCACGATGTGATAATCTTCTCGCAATAATTGAAATAACCACTCTTTTATAATCGTCTTGCCATTGCTACCCGTGATGCCGATAACAGGCAATTGAAATTGTTGACGGTGATAAGTCGCTAATTGTTGTAAGGCTCGCAACACATCTTCCACCCAAATAAAATTTGCTGCTGGATATTTTTCGATTTCAATCGTTTCAGAAATAATAAAACTGCGGATGCCATCGGCGTACAATTGTGGAATAAATTGATGCGCATTGTGTCTCGTTCCCTTGAGGGCGAAAAAAAGGGCAGAATTGGGAAATACAATTTGCCGGCTGTCGAGCAGCAAGTGTTCAATGGTTTGGTAAGTTGGGGAAGATTGTAAAAGTTTGCCCTTTGTAATGTCAGCAATAGCTGGAATAGAATATTTCATAAATGTATAGAAAACCTCATAGGTTTCAGAAACCTATGAGGTTTGAATTAATTTTTATATCGTTCGTACACTTTTTCAGTCGCGGCTGCCAGTTTTCGGTCTTTGTCGCTTATGGTGTTGTCTGCATCGTGGGTGTAGAGCGCGATTTCCACGGTATTCCACACATTACGCCAATCAGGATGATGATTCATTTTTTCAGCGTGGAATGCCACTTCCGTCATAAAGCTGAATGCTTCTATAAAGTCTTTGAATTTGAAAGTTGCTTTGAGTTGATTGTTTGCTTCTCGCCAAGGCGAACAAGTTTTACTGGGGTCGCTGCCCCAAAGCGTAAGACTGGTGCGGTTGGAAAGGGTGTATGGAAATTTTCCGGTTTCCGTTTGTCCGCGCAGGAATTTTTTTGTGCCCCAGCCCACGAGTTCTAAATATAACCTTCCGATGCTCAATTCTGTGCCTTCTTCACTGTACAATTCTACCCAGCCGTCGTCGCCGTCCGTTGTCACATAAATGACGTACACTTGCTCATCGGTAAGCATCACTTGATGCAATCGAACGACGCCAAAATCTTTTTCTTCCACATTTTCAAAATAATATTGATGTGCGTCTTGCACTTTTGCGGGAAGCTGCGGCAATTGCGCGCGGTCTACGGCGTATGATTGTAAAAATGACTCATCGAGTTCTTGGTCATTTACATAAGCGCAGTATCGGCGGAGCCAATATTCGCGGTGGATTTGCTCGAAAGCGAGTCGAATGGGGGCGTTTGTTGCCATTGGTTTTTGTGTTTTGAAGTTATTATAAAAGGATGCCCGAAATTAGTAATAACCAAACTTGTTTGGTTAGATTTTACAAGAAAAATGAAGGGAAATCTCAAACAAGTTTAGCAATTATTTAAACGTCCAATCATATTGATCTAAATTCAACAAACTCACTTTTAACAATTCAATACAATTCAAAATATCGCCTTTGTGCGCCATTTCAATCGTCTGATGAATGTGTCGAAGTGGAATAGAAATCGCACCTGCAATCGCACCTTTTTTGCCCGAACGCTGTACGCCAGCCGTATCCGTGCCGCCTGCGGGTAGGATTTCGGGTTGCCAAGGAATGTTATTTTTAGTAGCTATTTCTTTTAAATAGCGTACCATTCTATAATCGGAAATAACGGAGCCATCGAGGATTTTAATCGCAGCGCCTTTGCCCAATTGCGTTACCATCTCATGTCCGCTCGCGCCCGGCACATCAAATGCAATCGTCACATCCAAGCCAAATCCAAAATCGGGGTCTACCAAATGTGACGAAGAAATCGCGCCACGCAAACCCACTTCTTCCTGCACCGTAAACACACCATACACGTCATACGGTAATTCTCCTCCTTTCAATTCGCGCAGCACTTCCAGCAAAATAAAAACCGACACGCGATTATCTAAAGATTTACTATTGACACAATCGCCCATTTCAATCAATTCGCGCTCGCGGGTAATCGGGTCGCCCACCGCAATATACTTTTCAACTTCCGATTTTGGCATTCCCAAATCAATAAAATAGTCATGAATCGGGACAGCTTTCGTGCGCTCTTCGGCAGACATGAGGTGAATCGGTTTGCTACCCATCACGCCCATCAAATCTTTTTTGCCGTGTATAATCACGCGCTGCGACGTAAGCGTTTTTGCATCAAAACCGCCGAGTGGATGAAAACGCAAAAAACCGTCGTCATCCACGTGCGTGACGATGAAGCCAATCTCGTCCATGTGCGCCGCCACCATCACTTTTTTACGCGTCTTGCCACGTTTCACAGCGATGACGTTTCCCATTGCATCCACATTCACTTCATCCACCAGAGGGCGCACTTCTTTCAATACCAGTTCTCTTATTTTCTGTTCAAAACCCGGTGCGCCCGGCGTTTCGCATATTTTTTTTAGCAGTGCTACGTTTGTCATTTTTTAGACTTTAGACGATAGATATTAGACGATAGATTAGATTCTAATTCACAGCGAAAGTTTTTAAATCTAAAGTCTATTGTCTTTTAAAAAAGAATGCGGCGAAATTAGCACATCTTTTGTAAAAGAAGGAAAGGTTTGTTTTTTTACTTAAAATTGCAATGCTTTTCAGGGGATCCCGCCCTTGCGGGACAAGTTAGGAAGATGGGAGGATAGGAGACTTTAAATAAGTCAGTGAATTTTTATGTCATTGCTAAAAAAACTCGCTGGGGAAACCGCCATTTACGGCATTAGTAGCATCTTGAGTCGCTTGCTCAATTGGGTGGTGCTGACTCCGTATTTCACGCGGATTTTTGCACAGGGAGAATATGGCGTTGTATCGGAATTGTATGCTTGGATTGCGCTGTTACTTATTCTTTTTACTTATCGGATGGAGACGGCATTTTTTCGGTTTGGGCGTGCGCCAGAAGACTTGCAACGTACTTTTTCTACCACGTCTATTTCGATTCTATTGAGTAGTTTTGTTTTTACAGGATTACTCCTGCTATTTGCCGCTCCCATTGCTGCTTGGTTAGAATACCCCGATCATCCAGAATATGTGACTTGGTTTGCACTGATTGTGGCATTCGATGCACTGGCTGCCATTCCTTTCGCCCGTTTGCGTTTACAAAATCGCCCGATGCAATTCATGATTTTCAAAACCTTGGGCATCATTGTCAATATTATATTTGTCTTTTTTTTCTTTGAAATATGCCCTTGGTTGATGGAAAAAGGCTGGACGTGGGCAGGAATTATTTACAATGGCGACAACAAAATCGTGTATGTTTTCATCGCTAATTTTCTGGCGAGCCTTGTCACGTTGCTATTGCTCTTACCTGCTTATTTTAAAATAAAATTAGAATTTGACTTTATCTTATTACGAAAAATGCTCGTGTACGCCTTGCCGTTAGTGCTGTCTGGTATTGCCGGTATTGTGAATCAATTTATAGGGATTCCATTATTGAAAATGCTGGCTTCCAATGACTTAGAGCATAATAAAGCGCAGATGGGTATTTTCAGTGCAGCTTCTAAAATTGCGGTACTCTTAAATCTTTTTACGCAAGCTTTCAACTATGCCGCCGAGCCGTTTTTCTTCCGCAATGCAGACCGAGCGGATGCTAAAATGATGTACGCCCAAGTCGCGCAGGCGTTTGCGTTGGTGGGAAGTATCGCGTTTTTGACCATTATGCTTTATATGGATTTAATCCAATATTTTATCGGACGAGATTTCAGAGAAGGACTTGGAATTGCACCTATTCTGTTGATTGCCAACATTTTACTGGGTTTATATTACAGTGTTTCTATTTGGTTCAAAATATCAGACAAGACGAATGTGGGCGGTTACATTGCAATTGGCGGTTCGATATTAACTATTTTAATCAATCTTATTTTCATTCCTGTCATCGGTTATTACGCACCGGCTTGGGCGGCGTTAGCTTGTTATGGATTTATGCTGGCAATGTGTTATTGGTTGGGGCAGCGCAATTATCCAATTGATTATCCAGTAGGACGTATTTTGGGATATATTTTGCTGGCAGTTGGCTTTTATGGTATCCATTTAATTACGAATCATTTTCTTCCTGAAATACTTTGGTTGCGCGTTTTATTTAATACGTTGTTACTTGGTATTTACTTGTTTACTTTATACCGAATGGAGAAAAATGGATTTTTGCGCGGGTTACGTGGGAAAACGGTCTGAACGGTGATAGGTGTGATTTTTGTGACTGATTTGATTCGCTATACTTTACGAACTTTAGAATAGAGAAGCGACCCAGTGCGGTTTAATTTTCCTTAGTGCGCTTGCAAAACGTGTCCAAAACTCACTCGCACCTGATGACTTATTGCATTCAAAAAATCAATCGTCTGCATAAGGCTTTTCAAAATAATGGTATTTTCGACGGGCTTCACATTTTGTACAACGACCTGATAACCAGACAGAAGAATCATAGAATCGGGAAATGAAGTTGCTAATTTGTCCACATACCGCTGCACGGGTTCCTTGGCAAACGTCTCGGAAATCATCGTAAAAATATAATCTGGATGATGAATCGCGCCCGCATCTTTCAAATCCAACAGCGACATTTCCTGCCCGATGTAAAGAACATGATGGCGGCGCGCTTTTATCAAATAGTGCATAAAAAGCATACTCAACTCTTGCTTTTCGCCTTCTGGCAGATAAATTAAAAACTTTTTCACCCCTACGCCAGTCGGTAATGGCTCCCTATCAATGGCTGCAATCAATTTTTGGCGAATTAAATAACTTATAAAATTCTCCTGCACGGGATTGATAGAACCTGTGAGCCAGAGCAAGCTCAATTTTTCTAAGAACGGATAAATGATTTCCAACATGGTGCGCTCGAAACCTAATTGCTGTATATTCGTGGAAACAATGCGGTCAAATTGATACTCGTCCATTTCAATCATCGAAATGGTGAGTGCGTCTAATTGCGTGCTGTATTCAAAGTTGATTTCAGCGATAGCTGCTACTTTTTCCGCCACTTCGTCGCGCCGCATTTTGGCAATTTTGGAGATTTTTATCCCATTTTTATTCAACAGCGCAATGTTGAGTATCAATTTTAAATCATCATCTTCGTAATAGCGGATATTGGTTTTGGTGCGTTGTGGATGGATAATACCGTAGCGTTGCTCCCAGATGCGGAGGGTGTGAGCCTTGATACCCGATAGCTTTTCCAAATCTTTTATCGAATAAACCGCCACAGTGATTCAGGTTTGGACAAACACATCGCGTACGTGCATTTGTCGGTGCGCTTGAAAAATAAGGGGTGTAACACAAATCACGGGAAAAGGTTTAAAAAGGGAGAGGTTACAGGGCTTTAGAGACTAAGGGACTGAGAGAAAAGCATTGCGTTACTTTGCGAGGAGCGTGTAAAAAAAACTGCCCTATCCCTGCCTGCCGGTAAGCAGGTGCGAAATCCTTACCCGCTGCCCAAAGGTTCACATTTTCTTTACATCCAAAAAGCAAGAGTTTTAAACGCTTCCGCGTAATTTCGGGCGAACCAATTGCTTTTGCTATGAAAAAATTCCTTTTTCTACTATCGCTTCTTGTATTTGCTTTTGCTTGTAATAAAAAAGTAAATGAGTATGGACTTGCTTATCAATCTTTAAATCGCAATCGAGTGTTACTGCCGAATGGCTGGTCGCTTACGCCCATGCCAATGAGTCTGCCGCTGGGTGACTTACCTTTAAATATGGTCGTTTCCAAAGATAAAACTCGGATGGTGGTGACGAATAACGGACAAAGTACGCAGTCGCTGACGTGGATTGATATTACAAACAACAAAGTATTACACGAAAAAATAATTCCAAAATCATGGTTGGGATTGGCACTCACCAGCGATGCGAAAACCGTGTACGCTTCGGGTGGAAATGACAACGTGATTCGCACGTATCAAGTAGTAGCGGATACTTTGGCAGAACGGGATTCCATCGTGCTGGGCAAGCCTTGGCCCATAAAAATTTCGCCAACTGGTTTGGCTTTGGATGAAAATCGGAAAATGCTGTACACAGTGACGAAGGAAGATAGTTCGTTGTATGTCATTAATTTACAAGATAAAACGATTGCAAAAAAAGTACCGCTTGGGCACGAGGCGTACACTTGTCTGCTTTCGGCGGATGGGAAATTATTATATATTTCATTGTGGGGTGGCTCGGCTATTGCCGTTTATGATACCCAAACGGGTCAGGTGCGCAATAAAATTGCAGTGGGTTCGCATCCGAATGATCTGATTTTGACTAAAAATGAACGCTATCTTTTTGTCGCTTGCGCGGATGATAATGCAGTGGCGGTCGTGGATTTGCAGGAGCAAAAAGTGGTTGAAACGATGTTGACGGCGCTATATCCGAATGCACCGACGGGCAGCACAACAAACGGTGTGGCATTGTCGGAAGATGAAAAAACGCTTTTTATTGCAAATGCGGATAACAATTGTTTGGCAGTGTTTGATGTAGAAAATCCGGGTAGGAGTCACTCGGAAGGTTTTATTCCGACAGGCTGGTATCCGACAAATGTGAAAGTGATTGGCACTAAAATTTTGGTGGCAAATGGTAAAGGTTTTAAATCCATGCCCAATCCGAAAGGTCCGCAACCATACGCCCGCCGCACAGCGGAAACGGAGTACATCGGCGGTTTATTCAAAGGTACGCTTTCCATTTTTGACATGCCGGATGCGAAGACACTGGCGGATTATACCCAACTCGTATACAGCAACGCCCCTTATTCTAAAAATAAAGAAAAACAAGCGCACACCGAAAAAGGAAATCCCATTCCACAAAAGTCGGGCGACGTTTCTCCCATCAAGTACGTTTTTTATATTGTAAAAGAGAATCGTACCTACGACCAAGTGTTTGGTGATATCAAAGAAGGCAATGGCGACCCTTCGCTGTGCTTATTTCCTGATAGTATTAGTCCAAATCATCATGCGTTGGCGCGAGAATTTGTGTTGTTGGATAATTTTTATGTGAATGCAGAAGTGAGTGCTGACGGGCATAATTGGAGCATGGCAGCTTACGCGAATGACTACGTAGAAAAAACGTGGCCCTCGAATTATAGTGGTCGCGGTGGTAATTATGATTATGAAGGCAGCCGAAAAATCGCGTATCCAAGAGACGGTTTCATTTGGGATTTTTGCAAACGCGCAGGCGTGAGCTACCGTACGTATGGCGAATTTTCTAATTTGAATCAAACCTATTTGGAAAGTTTAAAAGGACATAGTGCGCCAAATTATCCAGGCTATGATTTGAATATCAAAGACACCTTGCGTTTCAATCGGTTCAAGGCAGATTTTGATTCGCTGTTGGCAATTAATAAAGTCCCGCGTTTCAACACGGTTCGCTTTGGCAATGACCACACGGCAGGCGCTCGCGCAGGCGTGCCGACTCCAGCGGCGATGGTCGCAGATAATGATTTGGCACTGGGAATGTTTGTAGAATACCTCTCTAAAAGTCCGATTTGGAAAGAAACCGCCATTTTTGTATTGGAAGACGATGCGCAAAACGGTCCTGACCATTTGGATGCGCACCGCTCGCCTGCGCTCGTCATCAGCCCGTACACCAAGCGCCGGCACAAGGAAAGCACGATGTACAGCACCACGTCCATGTTGCGCACGATGGAACTCATCCTCGGCTTGCCGCCTATGAGCCAGCACGATGCTGGTGCTACTGCCATGAACGCTTGCTTTACAAATACGATGGATATGACGCCCTACAAAGCCCGTCCGAATCGCGTGGATTTGAACGAGTTGAACAAAGAATCCAAACTGTCGGGGATGTCCTATCAAATTAATTTGGATAAAGAAGACCAAGCGCCGGATAATTTATTCAACGAAATCATCTGGAAAACGATGCGGGGGGAAGATGCGGTGATGCCAGCGCCGAGGCGGAGTGCGTTTGTGATGGTGGTGGAAGAGGACGAGGATTAAATGAACGAATGAAAAATGAATACTTAATTCAAGTGGCTATTGGTATCCAGTAGCCACTTGAATTAAGTATGAAAACTCAATTAGTTTAGTATATTAGAAAACCCTCTTTTCTTACGCCCGGGAGGCTTCCTGTAGAAAAGGGCGTGAGATGGAAAATTTTAATCTAAATTATTTTGGCCATCCTACTTATGAA
>CAZJXN010000160.1:0-11927 GCA_964549655.1 uncultured Saprospiraceae bacterium | reverse complement strand
AGGTTGAAATTCCTTTCGAGCAGGACTTGACTGTTTTTATCGCGCGCAACGGCGGCGGTAAAACCAGTGTATTAGATGCTGCTGCTGAAGGACTGCGGCAATGGGTTGGACAGTTCTTATCGAAAGATGATTTACCTCCAACTCAATTATCCAAACGGGATATAAAGTACAAAACAAATAGTGCCAAGGTTACAATCTCTTTGAAAGTTTATTTTATTTATTACTGGAATGAAGAATTATTAGAGGATGGCTTCACGGAACCAAGGGATGACAAGAAAGAAGCAATGTTTAAAATTGCTTTTGAAATAACTAAAGATAGCCCAGCTGTGAGCGAAGCAATTATTACCACTGATATGGATTCGAAGAATCCGGATGAAGATAAGCTTCTACTGCTCAAAGAAATGCTGAAAATTTTGCGCAATGAAGAATCTTTACCCGTAATTCTTTACTATCGGGCGGAGACAGAAGATAGTTATTATAATAATGGACTTCCGTCCACAACCAATGATGAAGAAGAAAGTACCATCACCTCGCTACGTATAAAAGCACTTTACAAAGACGCTTTGCAAACCCGGCGCACCGGCTTTAAAGATTTTTATCATTGGTTTGACCAACGGAGCAAATATCAATTGTATAGTAAAGAGAAAGGGTATATAAAAAAAGAGGAGGAAGATAAACAACTGGCTCCGGTACGGGCAGCCATTGAACAAATGTTAAGTGACGAAAAGACCACTTATAAAAATCTGGAAATTGACTACCGACGTAATATCATGTCTATTGAAAAGCAAACAACACAAGAAACCGCAACCCTTGAAGTAGGGCAGTTATCCTCCGGCGAACGGCACTTATTCGCTTTAGTCAGCCAGTTAGCACTAAAATTAGTACGCGCCAATCCAAGTAGTGAAAACCCACTTGCCGAAGGCTTTGGTATTGTGCTTTTGGATGAATTAGATGCACACTTACACCCGGCTTGGCAGCGTACGGTAGTCACGAGGCTACAAAAGGTTTTTCCAAAAGTCCAGATTATCGTGACAACCCATAGTCCTTTGGTTCTAAGCAATGTTTATAGCAAGCATATTCGAGTCCTCGGAGAAGGACACGTCTATGGGGCTTCGGATACCTTCGGTCAAAATATCAGTGACATTTTAGAAGACAACATGGATACAAAGGGAGCTTTTGATAAGGAAATAAAAGAACTTTTCAAACTTATTGACGAAAACGACATTGATGCAGCACGAAATTTAAAAAATAAATTAGAACGGAAAATTGAAGGAGAAAGACCAGAAATCATAAAAGCAAGTGCACTTATTCAAAGAAAAGAATTGATCGGAAAATGAAATTCATTCTAAAGCAAACTGAACCTCAAAATTTTCTGGATTGGAAGAATCAAGAACGTCAGACACTTGAAAATTATTACCAAAATAATGCAACAGGTAGTCAAATATGGGATTTTTTCCCTAATTCACCTCCAATACAGCCTGAAGAACCCATTCTTTATTATTCAAAAGCAGAATTGAAGGAGGAATTACTCAAAGAGCAAGGAAGTATATGTTGCTATTGTAACCAAACAATCAGCAATGATAGTCAAACGGTTATTGAACATTTGAATAGCAAAGAACAATTCCCTGAGCAGACCTTATTGTACAATAATCTGATAACATCTTGTAATGGTAATCAGAAAGAACCTCGGCCCAGAGAATTACATTGTGATGCAAATAAAAGTAATCGTTCCATCAGCACCAATCCTTTAGACAGTAACTGCGAAGTACAATTATATTTTATACCTGATGGGCAGATTCAATCTCATTGTGATGAAGGTCGGCAAACTATTGAAATTTTAAACCTGAATATTAACAAACTCAGAAGAAATCGAGGTGCTGCAATTGAAGGGTTTATTTATCTGGATTCGGAGAGTGCTGCGCTGATAGATGAAACAACTGCCTCAACACTTTTAGAACGATTGGTCGAAAGAAATACCAATGGCGCTTTTACTGAATTTTGTAGCGCCATCACTAGTGTTATCAGCAGAGAAATTTTGAACCAAAAAATCGAACAATGACCCACCTCTTCCTCTTCACCCTCGGTCCCGTCCAATCCTTCATTGCGCAAGCGCGCAAAACCCAGGACTTGTATGCGGGTAGTCAGATTTTGAGTGACCTAACCCGCGTTGCTGTTGATGTGGTAGAAAAAGACCATAAGGTCATTTTTCCGAAACCAGATATTGTTTCTATGCCTAATCGCTTTATTGCAGAAGTAACCCTATCCGATAAGGAAACGCCACAGGACTTCGGCAAACAAGTAGAAAAAGCTGTGCGCGATGAATGGATACGAATGGCGATGAATGGTTTGCTTGAACAAGGTTTAAAAGCTAAAAAATTCGCTATGCCGGACGGCTTTAAGGAGCAAATCCGACAACACCTGGAAATACATTGGGTATTTGTACCCATTGATAATAAAGCTTATGAAACAGTATTTGAAGAATTAGGAGCGCAACTAAGTGCAGTCAAGCGAACTGCTGCTTTTAAGCAATATCAATATAATGGCTATGGAGAAACCGGGCGCAAATGTAGTGTGGATGGACAACGCAATATCAAGTTTTATCGGCATTCAAAAAAGCAACAGGAAGATGATCGCAACGATAATCGTAACGATAATCGCAACGATAATCGCATTCGGGATGGCTATTTATTTGCAGAAGATAATGTAATTATTGATTTTGATGATGATGGAATACCACTTTCTATTTTAAAACCTGGTGAAGGATTGAGTGCCGTTAGTTTTGTGAAACGCGGTTATCATCCGAATGGAAAGAAGGAAGAGTTTCCTTCTACGGCGGATATTGCTTTGCTGAAAACACTCGCATCTTTAAAAAAGAAAGACTTAGACGAATTTTTTCGTCCTTTTCCGGAACGAAATATGCAACTGCTTTATGAAGAAAATTTGAATGAAAAATATTTTAGAAAGCAAGGATACAATCAAGCAGCTATCAATGACTTACAAAAGCTACAGAATCAACAGCAGGAATTAAAAAAGCAAGCAAAAGATGCTGGCTGCAAATTTACCAAATACTACGCCATTCTCCTTTTCGATGGGGACGGCATGGGCAAACTGCTAAATGGCGAGTATCTGAAGGATGTGGACAAATTGCAGGTGTTTCATAGCGAATTTTCTACAAAATTAGGTGCTTTTGCAGAGGCTGCAAAAAGTTACCTCAATAGTGGTACGCGTGGCTGCACCGTATATGCCGGTGGCGATGATTTTCTGGGATTTGTCAATCTGGAAAGTCTGTTTGACGTATTGATTGAATTACATCGGCTCTATCAGAAAATGGTATATAAAGAGTTGCAAGATAAGGATCAGGACTGGTTTAAAGAAGAAACCCCCATCACGTTCTCCGCCGGAATTTGCATTGCCCACTACAAAGAACCACTCAGCCTGGTACTTGCCAAAGCGCGGAAGATGGAACAAAAAGCGAAGGATTTCCGGGAAGCCAAAAATGCTTTTGCCATATCCGTTATGAAAGGCTCTGGCGAAGACCACGAAACGGTATGGGGTTTTGAAAATAATAATATTGTCAAGTTGGAATCTTTAGTTAATTTACTACACAAAGAGAATTTCTCAAACACCTTTATCAAAAACTTCCAGCGGGAATTTGCACCCATCTTAAAAGAAAAGGACCAAGTACCAGTAACGATGCAAGCGATGCTCCAAACCGAATTTACCCGGCTGGCAGAGCGGAATTGCGATTTACCCAATAAGAGAGAGGAAGCCTCAAAACTCTGCAAAATGCTTTGGACAGATTTTTTCTTGTCTCAACAAAAGGAATCAGATAAAGTAACCCTCCATAATTTCTTTGAAATGCTCAATATCTGTGACTTTCTACATCGCACCTTAAATCCACCACCAAAAAAGCAAAAAGAGAAAGCCCATGCCGAACTTACAAATTAGTGCTGCCGATACCCTGTTTTTTCGCGACGGTCGTCCATTCACCATGGGCGAGGATACCTACGCGCAAAGCATTTTTCCGCCACCGCCGAGTGTGGTGTATGGGGCGTTGCGTACGGCTTATATTTCCTCCAAAATTGCGACAGGAAAATTAAACGATCTGATCACAGAAACCGAAAAACTGCGCATACACAACCTGTTTTTGCAAACATCCGATGATAAGATTTATGCGCCGATGCCTGCCGATTTATGGGTGCAAAAAGGGCAGGATAAGGCAACGTTGCTGACTTTGGAAACCAAACCAGCCGCTTCCAGTTTACCGGAAACACTTACCAAAGCATTGCGATACGACAAAAAAGAAAAACCGGATGAAAAGCCCCGCCTCTTAACAGTAGCGGAATTGGAGAAGTATCTTCGGAAAGAATCAACCGCTTTTGAAAGCGTAGCACTTGATCATTTTATAGAAACCGAAACCAAAATCGGCATTCGCAGAAATAACGGCATCCGTACCTCCGAAGAAGGAATGCTTTATCGCCTCGGCATGGTACGCCCGGCTAAATGGGAAAATGAAGAAACCATATCCCTACGGGTAGAATATAGCGGTCTTGATGAATTTCCTACCGATACCTGGCTGCAAATCGGTGGCGAGAAAAAAGCAACCCGCCTTACCGGAGCAGCAGAACGAACCGAGATAGAATGCCCTACGCTGGACGAACCTCAATTCAAAATATATCTGGCAATACCCGCCCTTTTCAAAAATGGCTGGTATCCCGAAGCACTTTTCGCGAAGCATGGACTTACTTTGATCGCTGCCGCCATTGGAAAGCCGCTGCATTTAGGTGGTTTTGATATGGCAGCCAGAAATGGAAGGGGTGCGCCTAAACCGATGCTCAAAGCGGTACCCGCTGGGTCGGTCTATTATGTGCAAGCTACTGATGAAGCTGCTGCGAACCAAGCGGTGCAAGCAATTCACGGACAAACTATTTCTGAATTTGATATGTCACAGCAGGGCTTCGGCGCTGCCTTTATTGGTAAAATTTAAAAACACGAAATCCTTATGTTTCAAAAATCTAAAACCCTATTTCTCATCTGCGAAACGCCACTTCATGCCGGTAGCGGCGATGCCCTTGGCGTGGTGGATTTGCCCATTCAGCGCGAGCGGCATACTTCTTTTCCTAAGATTGAAGCCTCCAGCCTGAAAGGAGCTTTGCGGGAAGCTTTTGAAGAAAAAGTTGTGTCGCAATTGAAAGAAGACAAGTCGAATTTGGGAGATGTAAAACCACTTCTTAAAAACCTCAATATCGTCTTTGGTTTTGATGATGGTGAATTGAAGCATTTCTCCAAAGATGATTTACGAGGTCTTTTTACAGAATCCGGTAAAGAATCTAAACCCGATTTCGCCGGAGCCATTGGCTTCACCGATGCCCGATTGTTGCTCTTTCCGGTGAAAAGCATGAAAGGCGTGTTCGCGTGGATTACCTGCCCGCGCGTGTTGAAGCAATTTGCAAAGGATATGCAATTGGTGGATTCTACTTTTGCCATGTCCGCCATTCCTGCTAACTCAGCTAATAATGCTTGCTACATTTTAAGTGAGGAAAGTGATTTGAAAATCAGTGGAAATAATATTGTATTAGAAGAATTTGCGTTCACTGCCTCTATTCAAGCAATAAATATTGGAGATAGACCTTTGCAAAACTGGATTGCCGATTATCTGTTTGACGAAACATCTTATTGGTATGACAAAGCCCAAAAGAGCATTGTCATTCTAAGCGACGACGACTTCAAAGATTTTGTCAATCTCTCTACCGAGGTTATTACTCGTATCAAGATTGATAACGCAACCGGCACCGTAGCAAATGGACAACTTTTTACCGAAGAGTACCTGCCCGCAGAAAGTGTGCTTTACACCATTGTACTTGCCAGTCCAGAGTTTTCAGATAAGACAGATAAAATGAATGAAGGAGCAGTAATGAAATTTTTTGGGGACACTTTACCGCCCGTCGTACAAATTGGCGGTAATGCTACGCTGGGCAAAGGTATTGTAAGAACGATATTTTAAAAACCCTTAAAAAATGAATAAATCATGTCAAGACAAGGAATAGAACAAGGGCGGGCAACTTTTGCTTTTAATTGTGCAAATAGTGCTTTAAAAACTCAAAAGAGAAATAGAATTTCTGAAGAAAATAATGCGGAATATTATGAAAGCACTAATTATAAGTCTTATGTAAAAAAGCTACCTATGCTAATTAAGACTAATGGTTTTGGCGCTGCACTTGCGTTTGTATTTGCAAAACGAGCTAAGATGAAAAAGGGGATAAATCCTGGTCAAAAGGAAAATCCCAAAAATGCTTATGATCTCATTTATGAACAGCTTACTCAGTGGCTTATGAAAGAAAGTCAAGTAACCCAATCTTTGTTTAAAGGAAAATCTACCGAATTGTCAGAAGCTGTTATTCAATTATTATCGCCAGAATATCGCACAGTAGCAGTCGAAACGTTAGCGCTTGTAGCATGGATGAGTCGCTTTGCTGAAGGATTGATTAAAGAAGAAACAGAAGAAAACGATTAATTAAAAGCTCATTATGGCAAAAGGAATCCTACATATTAAACGAAAGCCACGTCACATTATTAGTGATGGCAAACAAATACCTATTAGGAAAGAAGTACCTGAAATAGGCAAAGAGTATGATAAATTAGAATGTGAATTTGAAGGAAATCCAGCCTTCATAATTATTGTCGGAGATACTGAATTTTCAGCAGATGTCGAGGCATTAAACGCTAAAAAAGCAAAACGCGAACAAGAAGAAGCCAAAAGAAAAGAGGAAGAACAAAAACAGCGTGAACGAGATAAACAACGAAACTCAAATAACTCATCAAATAGTAGCAAGTTTGATGTTCAATATGCGCAGGTTCCAAAGGAAGTAAGAGATATGTTAAAAAATCAGGAAATTGATAATTTTAATTTAAAACTTAATCGGTTGGCTCGATTTGAGCCAAATCATAAGGGTGAATGGAAATTTACGCTTTATCGAAAAAACTCGGTTGAAGTTACAGCTAAATTTAATGAGCCTCATATTAAAGAAATAGCTGAAAAACACAAAAAACAAGCTAAAATATTAATTGGACAAAACTTAATAGTTTCAAAATTCACCCCCAACTGGCGGCTCATCGTGGGCTTAGGCGGTGCTTCCGTGTATGAGACGAGCATGACCTTACATCATATTTATGGCTTTCCGTACATCCCGGCGAGCAGTATTAAAGGGGTGCTACGGAGTTTTATCATAGCGGAAAAGTTTAATAATAAGGAAGAGGAAGCTCTAAAAGATGATGACTTTGTAAAAATATTTGGCTCACCTGATAATCAAGGCAAAGCCCTTTTCTTCGATGCCTTCCCGACTAAAGCACCCCAAATCAAGCCCGATGTGATGAACCCGCATTACCCGGAATGGTACGGCAAAGGGAAACCGCCCACCGATACCCAGTCACCCATTCCCGTCTTTTTTCTCACGGTAGTGGGCACGCCCTTTCAGTTTCTATTCGGGTCGAAAAAAATGCCAGACATCAAAACTAAAATATTTTGGGATAAAACGCTGGCGCAGTGGCTCAACGATGCGCTCACGCAGCACGGCATCGGCGCGAAAACTGCGGTGGGATATGGAATGATGAAACAGGAGTAAGCTGTACCGGCGAGCTTCAGCCGCCGTAGTAATAAGTATGTTGGTGACTGAAACTCGCCGGTACGGAACAAGTTACAGTAAAGCAAAATTTCAATCAGCAAAAATCCCTTGTTATGAAAAATTTATTAATTGTATTTTTTTTACTTTCAATATCTTATCCTGTTTTTGCAGACAAAACAGATTCTATTGTTAATGAACTGCAAAAGCAACAGATATTTGAAAAAGTAGAAAACCATGATAAGCTAGTAGAGAAATTAGGATGGTTAATGCCTGGATTGTTGACACTAAGCGGTGTAGCAATAATTGCACTCATTATAACCATTATCAGAATAACTTACTTACACAATAAAGGTATTCAAAACAAAGTAAATGAAACTGTTGCAAACGAAAATTCTAAACAAATTATTAAAAACCAGATTGATCAATATTTTAAAGAAAAGGTAGAAGAAGAAGAAAAGAAACGACTTGCTGAAGAATTATATATTAAAAGTAAAACTATTTACTTAATTTTTCCTCCTGAGATTGACCAGAAACTCTTAACGGAATATTTAAAGAAGCAACACCAATTTACGGGTTTGAAATGCGCCACTATAAATGAAACTATTCTACCTGACACAGGTGATGTTCTCCTGTTTGTAAATGAAAAAGGAGAACTAGCCCCCGATGATATTACTAAATTTGGTAAACCTTTTGCTAATAGAGCTAAATTCTTTTACTATAATACAAACAAGACTAGGTGGGAAGGGGAACTTAATATGGCATTTGCAAATAACAAAGAGACCTTAATTCCTAGATTGTTAGAATTTCTCAAATAAAAATTCCAAATCTCCTCAACACCCTCAAATACCAAGATAAACTTCAACAGCAAAGAAACTAAACCGCAAAATGTAAAACTGCGAAATGTAAAATGTAAAACCTAACAACCATGTCCACCCTCGACCGCCTCAAACTCGATCTCAAAAAAATGATTGCCGATAACCTGGGCAACGTGTTAAAAAAATTGGATCAGGTGCTGGATGATAAGCGTACAGATTGTTATAATAACTTCATTATGCTTACCGCAGCATTCAAACAATGGGACACTCGGCAAATTCAATCTATCCATCCTACTGAAATCAACAATGTAGAACTTAGCAATCTTACGCATCGCTTGCTCCGTTTTATTGATGGCTTAGAAGAAGGCGATATTCGTCAAACCTTTTACTTGCAAGAAGAAATCTACGAGAAAATACTGGTGGTGTGCAAACTGCCGGAGCGTGTGGCTTATATGCGGAAATTTTTTCCCGACACATTTTTCAAAAATGTAGTATATGCCGAGCCAGTGGGCGTACCACACACTGCGGATGAATACGATATTGTACTTTTTGATAATAAACCAACGGATTCGGATGGCGGCGAACACGCCCTGCTGAAGCACTATTTGCAGCAAGAAACGGTCGTGCTGTATTTTGGTGCCAATTTACCGCTGTTGTATGATGAAAAGTATGCGGAAAAGGTGTATTCAACCAATTTTGTTTTTTCCCTTCACGCCCGTATTTTTGAACTCATCAACTACCTCAAATACACCCGTGCCAATGAAGATAGGAAGATTGGTGGATAGGAGGGGAATAGGGGAGGATAGGAAGATTGGAGGATAGGAAAATCAATACACCGGCGCCCCCAAACCGTCAACATCCAGTGTGTAACCCCAAACAAAAAACCGTCAACGCTTAGTGTATAACCCCAAACCCCCAAACAAAAAACCGTCAACATCTAGCCGTGTAACCCCAACCCGTAAACCGTTAAACCGTAAACCGTTAAACCCTTTCCATCATGACAATAAGAACCCTCTCCCTCCACTTCGACCTCCCCATTGCCCACCGCCAAGTCCCGCAGTGGCGGGGTGCTTTCGCAGAATTTGCCGGAGTGGAAAATGACCTTTTTCACAATCATAAAAATGAATTAGAAAACGAGGAATTGATCTTAAAAGAAGAGATGTTCCATTATAGATACCCCTTGATTCAATATCGAATACACAAGGGGCAGGCAAGTGTTTTCGCCCTCAATGACGGTATTGAATCCCTGCAAAGTGTGCTGTCAAACAACGCCTGGCGTATCCACTGGGAGGGCGAGCCACGCCCGCTGCAAATCACCGGTATGCAAATGCAGGAATATACCCTGCGGATGCTCCCGCGCCCCAAGACCTATCGCCTCTTCAAGTGGCTGGCGCTCAACGCCGAGAACTACGAAAAGTGGCAGCAGTGCAACAGCTTGGTGGAGCGTATCACGCTACTGGAGCGCATTCTTACGGCACACATCATCGCCTTTGCGGGTGGCGTAGGCTGGCATATACCGGAGCGCCTGGAGATACACTTGCAAGACATCCAAGGTACAGACACCGTGCGTTGTCACGGCATTCCCCTCCTTGCTTTTAACCTCACTTACACTGCCAATGTACTGCTGCCACCACACATTGCACTGGGCAAAGGAGTGAGCCACGCTTACGGCTGGCAAGTGCCGCACAGGGCAGCGATGCCGAATAGGGGTGCCAAAACTGGACTGGTACGTAGAACGGAAGAATTTTAGCAGGAAGCAGCATCAAGAGAAGTTCTTTGACTAAGAGAGGTACGATGGGGAGCTAGGGAGTTCCACCCTACAGGAGGGAGGGGCTGGGAGAAGAATGAGGAAATTGGAAAATGGACAAATCAGTCCGCGTGCGTATTCCAGCCCGCGGGGTTGTATGCTCAGCAGTGCCTGCGCTTTCTGTATCTGGCTGGTACTGGTAGGCGTGTGCGGCGTAAACCGCCCTACCGGAAAGCCATGCCGGTCTGTAACCAGCAAGGATACGCCGTGTTCCATTGCCAGTAGTATCGCATCGGTGGATACCGAAGTGCCTTTGCGCATAAAAATCGTATCCACTTCCGATGCGGCAAAATATTGTTGCTTGACGACCCCTTCTTCGGCATAGTGTACCTGTAGTACCCCATCCTTTACCCGCAGCCGGGCGCCGTAGCTATCCAGATGCAACTGCATAAATCCCTCCTTTTTTTTAGAAAAGTGAAACCATCGGTTTAAAATAGGGCGCTCGGTGTAGGTGTTCAACGATTAGTATGGATGGACAAGCCGAATGACCGGTTGCCCACCGTATTGTTTTTTGGGGAGCAAAAATTGGTGTGGGTAGAAGTTGGTGACAGGGAGTCGGTATTGTTTGTAGTGTAAATTAGGTTTTTTCTAAGCTTTTGTTTTCCCTGTTGCTATTTATACAATATAACTGTACGCGTTTTAAAAAAGTTTCAATATTTTATACTTTTTTTGATTTTCCTACAATACTGCCTAACCCCTGTAAAACGCTACCTACCTAAATATACCAAATCGTTTTTGTTTTAACCAATTGATAGTCAATAAATTAGAACTGGACAAAAAAGGAGCGAATACCTAACATTAGGTAGATAAAAGTGCTTTTTAGCCGCTTTTTTAACATTTTTTTAACATCTTCCGCGCTCCATTTTTCGGCAAAAAGACCCATTTTTGCTATCGTATTAATTTCTTTTGCCCTTTGGCAAGTAGTCCATTACAATGAGGACTGAAACAGGGTTTCCTCATTTTTTCAATGTTGCGGATTAGTACTTTGGCAAGTAGTCCATTACAATGAGGACTGAAACAATCCCTCACTTCCTCTAATGCGTCCACCTCCGGCGCTTTGGCAAGTAGTCCATTACAATGAGGACTGAAACGCCTAGGCCGATCTTGTCCCAGTCCCAGCTGTGGAGCTTTGGCAAGTAGTCCATTACAATGAGGACTGAAACAGCTTAGGGTTTGGGGTTTACTTTTAAACTAGCAGCCTTTGGCAAGTAGTCCATTACAATGAGGACTGAAACAGGATGGCGATT
The DNA here is from genome assembly GCA_964549655.1 of uncultured Saprospiraceae bacterium. Classification (GTDB taxonomy): domain Bacteria; phylum Bacteroidota; class Bacteroidia; order Chitinophagales; family Saprospiraceae; genus JADJNW01. The sequence continues at coordinate 436 of CAZJXN010000160.1, read as the reverse complement.
CGTTCGTCGCCGTTCATTCCCGCTTTGGCAAGTAGTCCATTACAATGAGGACTGAAACTTCAGCAGCCACTCTTCATACCTCTGGAGTGGGGCTTTGGCAAGTAGTCCATTACAATGAGGACTGAAACAGCCAACAGTCCGTTCACGACCGTCGCTGATAAAGCACTTTGGCAAGTAGTCCATTACAATGAGGACTGAAACATTCGGAGGGTACAATGTACCCTCCGAGTTTTTTGCTTTGGCAAGTAGTCCATTACAATGAGGACTGAAACTTCACAAGCAGCTATGACTTCGGTATTCACCGTCTCCTTTGGCAAGTAGTCCATTACAATGAGGACTGAAACTATTCTAATTAATCTTGTCATAATTTAAAAAAAAAAACTTTGGCAAGTAGTCCATTACAATGAGGACTGAAACTTTCAAACAGATTCTTCAT
>CAZJXN010000159.1:5580-12021 GCA_964549655.1 uncultured Saprospiraceae bacterium | reverse complement strand
ACGAAAGCGGTTGGGAAAAATCGGGTAAAAAGAGTGTAGGGGTTGCTCGACAATAGAAAGGATGAAGGGCGTTTTTGTTTGGTGGGGTGGAAATAAGCTTGACAAGTTCTGAAATTTTTACATTTAGTATTTTACTTCCGATGGCTATCAAGATTACATTTTTTACTACTTTTGTCACAAACCCTACGCTATGGCATCCGCATTAGATGGACTACTCCAGCAAAAAGAAACTTACATTCAAAAGCTCAATTACCTGCGCAAGGAACTCGCCATCGCCTCGGATGCCAGTCAGAAGTTTACGCTGCAAATGCAGATAGCGGAAGTGGAAAAAGAAATGGAAATAATAGATGCTAAATTAGTGGCAATACCTTCCAAAAACCCCTCCAATGCATCTGTGAAAGAAGAAAATCCTTACGACCGATTGCTGAAATTTTTTAAGAAAAGCTGGATTATTGCCATCCTATTATTTATTTTCCTATTGATAACGAAGGGAGATGAATTTGTCACTGCTTTTGATAATCTCAAAAATCGTTTTCTGAACGATTCGAAAGACACGATTGCGCAACCAGTACTTATTCCAACTGATACTTCAAAAACGCCAACTATTATAAAACCTCCAATTACCGAAGCGTCACCGAAACCAACAAAGCCGGATAAAAACCCGCCAGCCGCCAAAAAATATATTTCTGTTCGATTAGTCGTAGATATTGCATACGAAAAAGCAATTATATTTGCCAATAATATTCAAATTGAACCCGTTAATAATGCGCCTACTATTAAGGAATTGAATATTGAATATAATGGCAAGCCCATTGTATTAAAAATTCAAACACCTGAAAAAACCTGTACGCATACCATCTTGGTTTCTGATGATTATTTTATAAATCCTAAAACAATAGAAAAAATATGTTCCCAGTAAAGCTATTTACGACTCTGTTTTTGCTATCTTTTTCCATTTCCCTTGCCTTCGCGCAAGCCGACCTCTGCGACAACTGCTACGTGTGGGAATTCACCACCGAAAAAGGCGAACGCAATGAAACGACGCGCTTGCTTTCCAATGACATTGAGGATATTTTGAGTTCTTACTCTGCCTGCAAGGTGCTGCAACGCTCTAAATTCGCCAAATTGCTGGAGCAAATCACCAACGAAAAAGCCATTGAAAACCTGAGCGGTGTGAAGCCCGAACTGAAAACGCAACTCAAAGCCATCCAAGCCAAGCGTGTCATCTTTGGCGAGGTGAACCGCGATTTTACGGGGAATGTGTCGCTGCGGCTTTCTTTTGATAATTTACAAACCACACTTACGAAAACCAATACTGTTTTCCTCATTGGAGAGGAATATTACAATTTTGAAAAAAGAAAACAGAAACTGACGGCGTTGGTGAATGCTTTTATAAATCCGGATGGGAAGTTGCCGACGCCTAAAGAAGTAAAAGACCCACCTTTATCTTCATCAGAATGCGCAAGAGATAATATGCCGTATGTAATAGAAAATGCAAATATCAAAGTAGGATTTTGTCAATGTTATTATTACAGTAATAAAATTACTTGCCCGCTGTGGATTACAAATAAAACAACTGAACCTCAAAAATTAAATTTGTATGCATCATATCATGATTATACAAGATTGATTTTAGATTATGGTAAAGATTATATTGCATCTAATGCCATACTAATGTCCAAGTCTAGCCCATCTTGGGTTTCAGAAGCCATTCCTGCAACAAAAAATGGAGTTTATGGACAGCTTTCTTGGGATAATATTCAAACAAAAAGTAAAACAATTGAATCTTTAGAAATAAAAACAGGTATAGGAACAAAATCTTTTCCTGATGTCCCGTTAGTCCACGGACCGCCACCAGTGCGGTAGGCAGCCTAATGCGGTTAGCCCGCCAAGTGCTAACCGCAGTTTTTGAAACCATCTTAGCAAAGTCCTCCCCGCAACCCTCATTCCCTATCGGGACGACCCGCCCGCTGCGTATTTCAAAATGAAATGGACAAAAGTAAAAGAGGGGTGTAAAATGCTTAGAAAATCAAACATTCAAGCATGAATCGTTGTAGAAATTTAATTTCTAAGAAAATCTAAAATTGCCTTTTTTACGAATTCGTAATCGTTCAACACCTGTTCATTGCGAAAACGTATTTCCGTTATGCCAAATGACTGAATGACGTGCGTTCGATTTGAATCATATTCTCTTTGCTCCAATGTATCATGCGATAGTCCATCAATTTCGATAGACAACTTTGCCCGATGGCAATAAAAATCAAGAATGTAAAGATTGAACGGATGTTGTCGGCGAAATTTGAAACCCAATGGACGATGTTTTAAAAAATCCCAAACGATACATTCTTCAACGGTCATCGTAGCCCGAAGCATACTGGCACGCTCGAAAATCACCGGCGGTGCTCCTGCGTGCATACCCAATTTTTCGTTTTCTTCCATGCTATTTTGAAATACTAAGCGCGTGGGTCGTCCCGATAGGGAATGAGGGTTGCGGGGAGCAATCTACTCATCTCCTTTTAATATTCAAAAGTAACTTCTTTTCTAAAAGCTTCAAACAAAAAATTTCAATCATAACATCGTATCTTTACCTTATGAAACAGTACCGCTTAGACCGCACCGCTTTCACGATTCAAACCTTTGCAGAGGCAGCACATCAGCGCAATTATTGGCTCACCCGCACGCCCCGCGAGCGATTAGCGGCTGCATGGTATTTGATCTGCTCGGCATATAATCTCGACCGTTCCAAGTCGCATCGTTTAGACCGTACCGTTTTTGCTATGCGAAAACAAGCGATATGAAAACCGATATTTTTAATGAAGATTTTCAGGATTTTATCCGCGCGCTGAATGATTGTGACGTAGCATATATTTTGGTCGGCGCTTATTCCGTTATCTTGCACGGCTATGCTCGTACAACGGGCGATATGGACATTTGGGTGAATCCAACGCCTGAAAATTATCAGCAATTGGTGAAAGCATTTAATCAATTTGGTTTACCTATTTTTGATATGACGTTGAATAAATTCTTACAAACCGAAGACTATGATGTATTTACATTTGGCAGACCGCCTGTTTGTATCGAAATTCTAACGAAAGTAAAAGGGCTTACTTTTGAAAGTGCACACGAAAGTGCACAATGGTTTGAAATTGAAGAAAATTTATCGGTACGCGCTTTACGGCTTGCTGATTTGATAGTGGCAAAGAAATCCGCAGGCAGAGCGAAAGATTTAGATGATTTAGAAAATTTACAGTAATCATACCCACGGACTTCCTATCTTCCCAACTTGTCCCGCAAGGCGGGATACTCCCATCCTCCCTTTTTCCTATCTTTACCACATGCTAAATAACCTCAAAATCATATCGGCGGGCGCAGGCAGCGGAAAAACCTATCGGCTGACTTCGGAAATGGTGGAACTCCTCCAACAGGGCGTTCGCGCGAATGGTATTATTGCCACGACGTTTACGACGAAGGCGGCGGCGGAGTTGCAGGAGCGGGTGCGCGTGCGACTGCTCGAGGCGGGTATGACGCGCGAGGCAGATGACCTTACCAATGCGCTCATCGGCACGGTGCATGGTTTGGGGGTGAAGTTGTTGCAGCGGTTTGCGTTTGAGGCGGGCGTGTCGCCGGAGGTGGAGATTATTGCGGATGAGGACCAGCAGACCTTGTTCAATCAGTCGCTGGCGAGCGTGATGCACGAGGAGCGCGTGGAGGCGATTGAGGGCTTGTGTGACCGTTTGGGTTTGAATAAAAACGAACATTTTGACTGGCGTCGGGATTTGAAATTCCTTACAGATGTGGCACGAGCGAATGATTTTTCATTAGACGTATTAGAAAAAAGTAAAATTCAATCTTTTGAAAGTTTTTTACAATTTTTGGAAAAGCCGTCGGAAAAGTCGGAAGCATATTTTCAAAATAAATTGAAAAATCTGCTTGATGCAACGGTTGAGAGTTTAGAAAATAATGGCGATTCGACTAAAAAAACATCGGATGTAGTGGCGGTTTTAAAAAGTTTTCGGCGAGAATTGGATTTGCGAGGCGAGTTGTATTGGCATCAATGGGCGAAGATTTCTAAAATTGACGTAGGCATAAAAAGTAAAGCGGATGTAGAAGAATTGAAAGTTTTTGCAGGTGCAAATGATACGCATCCAGCATTTCAGCGCGATATTCGGGATTTTATTTACCATTTATTTGATATTGCAATAGAAGCGTTACGCGAATATGATGCTTATAAAAAGCGGCGCGGACTGATTGATTACACCGACATGGAAGTGCTGGTGAAGCGATTGTTAGAAAATGAAGCCGTGCAAGAAGTGTTGGCATCAGAATTGGATTTATTAATGGTGGACGAATTTCAAGATACCAGTCCTTTACAATTAGAAATTTTTCTTAAATTATCTAAACTTGCCAAATACTCCGTCTGGGTCGGCGATCCGAAACAATCTATTTACGGCTTTCGGGGAGCAGAACCACGTCTGATGCAAGCGATTATTGACAAAAACGGTGGCGTACAACCAGAAAATATCCAAAAACACTCCTGGCGTTCACGAGAGGATTTGGTGTTTGCGTCGAATGCGCTGTTTACAAAAGCGTTTCAAGAATTGCCGGAGGAACAAATCGCATTAGAACCCAAGCGTTTGAAAAAAGACGAGCCGATTGAATTGAATGACGCTTTATTACATTGGCATTTTACGTATGATGGCAACGGACGGCAGCCGGGCAAGCCGTGGATGGAAAATAGCTTGGCGCAAAGTTTGAAACAGGTTTTAGAACGCGGTATCCACGTATTGCCAAAAGATGAAAAAGTATATCGGGCAGCGAAACCCGGCGATGTAGCAATCCTATGTCGCTCCAATGCAGAGTGCCTCGCCATTACGGAAGCCTTGCACCGCGCGGGTTTGCGAGCAGCGATTTCTCGGAGCGGCTTACTGAATACAGCGGAGGCGAAGTTGATTTTTGCGTGTTTAAAATTTTGTTTGAATCAATATGATTCATTGTCTATTGCGGAGTTGTTGCTGTTGGCAAGCGGGAAAGATATTGAAGAAATTATTGAAAATCGGCTGGATTATTTGGAACAAAAAAGTGTGCGAAAATTGGTGGAAGCGGGCGCAATGGATGTGCCGAACTTACAAGAGTATGGCGGGTCTAAATCTGATTTAAATGCCTTAGATGCAAAAAATTCAGATACATTCAATGACCGTTTAAATGCGCCAGATTTCTTAAAATCTGGCGCATTCTTCAAAAACTGGGGCGAGGACGACCCTTTTATTCACAAACTAAAAGAAATTTGTAACCAAACCGCCGACTTATCAAGTGCAGAAATATTAAATTTATTATTAGAAGAATTGGATTTATGTCGCATTATATCCAATTGGGGAAATAAGTATCAGCGTTTGGATAATGTGGATGTGTTGCGAAAGCTTTCTTTACAATACGAAAATGCTTGTAATCGTTTGCATACAGCGGCATCGCTCGGTGGTTTCTTGCTGTGGCTCAATGATTTAGAAAGTAATAAAAAAGATATGCAAGGCTCCGGCGAAGGTCCAAATGCCGTGAATGTAATGACGTATCATAAAAGTAAAGGTTTAGAATATCCGATTGTAATATGCTATGGCTTGGAAGGTACGCTGCGCTCGGATGTGTGGGGCATTGATATCATACCGGAAACAGAGGATGTAGACTTGAATAATGTGCTGGGAAACAGGTGGTTGCGCTACTGGGTAAATCCGTACAACGACCAGTATCGCGGCACACCATTAGCGGAGCGCATTGAAGTAAGTGAGGTAAAAGCGTCAAAAACCGCACAAGCATTACAAGAAGAAGCCCGATTATTATATGTGGGACTCACGCGCGCGCGTGATTATTTAGTTATTCCAACCACCCAAAACCGTACCAAATGGCTCAATCGCGTGTGGCACAAAGGCAAAGAGGACTATCCTACGCTCGACCATGACAGCTACGAATCGCCATGGAGTTGGCAAGGAAAGTTTTTGGCGAAGCAAACCGAAATTTTTCCCTACCCAAAAGATTTTCCAAAATCAGATATTCCAGAAGGTGACATTCATTATTTGGAAGCACGTTTTGGTCGAAAACATTACACAACCTATTATATTGACCCGGAAAACGAAGGTTTGCATTCGACTATAAATGTCACGACTTCTACTTTTGTGCAATACGCTTCTCCCCTACTGATGGCGGATGATGCCGATGCGTATCAAGTCGCCAAAATGATAAAAGCGTGTCTGGTCGCTTTTCATGCAGATTATTCAATCGAGGAGCAAGCGAAAATGCTAAATGAATTTATTACACGATATAATTTAGCAGAGTCTTTGAAAATCAATGATTTACATCGAAATGTCTCGGCTTGGATGGCGTATTTGGAAATGAATGTTGGGATTAAAAAAATCTATTGCAAGTATCCAATTCGCTATTTTGAAAAAGGAC
>CAZJXN010000159.1:0-5480 GCA_964549655.1 uncultured Saprospiraceae bacterium | reverse complement strand
TTATTACTTTTCGGAGCCGCTTCGCCATAACCTTTGTAAGAAAGTTGTTTGTTATTCACATTCAATTTTAATAAATAATCATACACCGTTTTTGCTCGTTTTTCTGATAGAATTTGATTGGCAATATCGTCGCCTACATTGTCTGTATGTCCACCAATTTCAAATTGTTTATCGGAATTTTGTAAAATGTAATTTACCAACTCCTTTAATTCCTCTTCTGCGCCAGGGAGCAACGCCCATTTTCCGGTGACGAACAGCACGTTTTGGAAGGTGTACGGCTTGGATTCGGTGATGGCTATTTTATCAACGAGTGTAATACTGACATTGTCAATACAATAATAAGCAATGCGCCAGATTTTCTTTACATATTTTCCATCTTTCATTAACAAATCCTGCATCCTATCTACTTGCTCTTGTTTATCTATCTGCGTTTCTCCATCCATGAAAAAATTACCAATTACAAAATAACGATATGGTTTATTAACTGTAAATGTGCTGGTTATTAATTCCCATTGTCCTTTTTTTGTTTTTATAATTTCTTCCACATTAAAATGTGGTGTTTCATCTAATAATTGCAAAGTACGCGTAACCGGAATGGCTCGTTCTAAGAAATAAACGCCGATATTATTCGTCGCTAATGGCAAAACCTCTGGTGTCTGTTTACCATATAACCATTGTACGTGCTGGATTGCCATGGAGTCGCTATGATGTAACCAAAATTGAATTTTATATTTTTCGCCCGGTTTCAAAGGCTGAGTAAGCGTTCCTTGTAAATATTCATGATAACCTGGACTCGCTCCTACGCCAAATTGTTGTAAATAATTAATAAAACCGACCGACACTTTACCCTCCTGTGGTTTTGGAAAATAACAATTTTTTAAAGAATCTGGACGCAATAAAATATCCGGTGTAGAACCAGCGACTGTTGACCACCCTTTGAGCGCGGCAAAAGACTCCGGTTGTTTGTTATAAGAACAAGGTATTAAAATTGAACTTTTATTAAATTCTTCAAAACTTGGATTCACTACCAAATTTTGCGAAAGCAGCAAGACCGGCATGATTAGCAGGAGTAATACTTTCATAATTTCAATAAGTTATTTATAGCTATAATGTAAGACTTGAAGAAAGTGACAGCTACGTAGATGCAAAAAAAATTACTTTTGGTGCATTAAAATTCGACTTAATATGTGACTATTCTAACAAAATCACGTCAAAATTTGTGCCGGAAGTCTTGGCTTCCAAGTGCTATCTTTTTCTAAACATCAAACCTTAAACTTTAACCTTTATTATGGAAAATTGGAATTTGTACACCACCCAATTCATGGCAATGTTAGTAGATTATGCACCGAAATTGCTATTAGCTATTTTATTACTCCTCGTTGGGCTCAGTATCAGCAATCGTTTGTCTGACTGGGCTTCCCGTGTGATGGCGCGGCGTGGCGTAGGCGACGATATTCGTCCATTTTTGGCTTCTATGATTAATGTAATGCTGAAAGTGATGCTCATTTTTAGTGTGGCAGAACTGGTAGGTATCAAAACGACGTCGTTTGTAGCGGTACTCGCAGCGTTAGGATTCGCCGTAGGACTGGCTTTACAAGGCAGTTTGAGTAATTTTGCAGCAGGCGTGCTGATTTTAGTTTTTAGACCCTACCGCACCGGCGACTTGATTCAAGTAAATGGTTTTATTGGGAATGTAATGGAAATTCAAATTTTGAATACCATTATTGCAACGCCAGAAAACAAAATGGTTATTATTCCAAATTCTGTTCCGATTAGCGGTATCATCACCAATTTATCGGCTCGGAAATACCTTCGCATTGACTTGCAAATCGCCGTTGCTTATACCGAAAATTTTGAAAAATTACAGGCAATTCTACTTGACACACTCAGAGAAACGCCAAAAGTGTTAACCGCGCCAGAACCTTTTGTAGGTATCGAAAAATTTGACACGCACAATATGATTATCGCCGTTCGTCCGCACAGTACGGTGGAAGATTATTGGGATGTGTATTTTGAAACGCATCGGAGAGTAAAGAAGGCGCTGGGTGAAAATGGTATTCAGATGATGTTCCCAGATCGCGGTGCGTTGGCGGATTTTGCCGTATAGGTTTAAGTCCCGCAAATTAGGGCTGCTTCGTTTTTTTCGTAATTTGCGGGATATTTCTAAACAAATAAATGATCATGTCTCGATTTATCTTATTATGTCTCGTTATGATCGCCTTAAATACGCTGCAAGCGCAACAAACTTACCTCGCAGAATGTCAGCAGAAGTTGAAAAATTCGATGGAATATACATTAGAGGTAGCTCGGATGATGCCAGAAGAAAAATACAACTACAAGCCGGTGGCAGATGAAATGAGTTTTGGCGCGCAATTGCTACACATCACGAGTAATTTAAACTGGCTTACCAGCGATTATTTGGGAGGTAAAAAACTAGATAAAGACTTAGATAGCCAGGCGTACACCAAGGCGGAAGTCATTGCCATTTTGGAAGAAGGTTATGCACTGGCGGCGGCGGCTTTGACGAATTTCAAACCGGAACAACTGGAAGAATCCGTCAAATTCTTTGCTGGACCAATGACCAAACGCCAGATTCTTACTTTGCTAAACGACCATCAAACACACCACCGCGGGCAAATTTTGGTGTATTTGCGCTTGAATGAAATCAAACCGCCAAGGTATAGAGGCTGGTAATTTGAGGAAATTGTTAATTTTGAATGCTAAAAGCGTACTTCCATTTAAAATTAAACACTAAAAACTCATAATTGAGATGAATAATCCATTCCATTTAGCTTTTCCAGTGAAAAATTTAGTAGCTACTCGTGATTTCTATGAGAATTTATTGGGCTGCAAAGTCGGCCGCACCGCCGAACGTTGGATTGATTTTGATTTTTGGGGACATCAGCTTTCGGCGCATTTGACCGAAGCAGAAATCCAGGAGCCGCCCGCAAATCCAGTGGATGGCAAGCAAGTACCCATTAAACATTTCGGCGCGATTTTGCAAATGGAGGAGTGGGAAACGCTGTCGGAAAAACTAAAAGCGCACGGTATTGAATTTATCATTGAACCCTACATTCGTTTTAAAGGGGAAGTGGGTGAGCAAGCAACGATGTTTTTTTTGGACCCCAACGGCAATGCGCTGGAATTCAAAGCATTTAAAGATTTTGAGCAGATTTTTGCGGCTTGATATTCTCCCGCAGACTTGTCCGCTTACGGAGGATTTCGGGGAATGATATGGATTTGGTAGTAGGGAGTTTTTTTAAGGGGCGCACCTTGTTATTTGCTTGTTTGCCTAACCCGGACAATTTATATATGCCAAATCATTTCCACAACTTGCCAAAAGATGCCATCTTGCAAGGGTAAGCTAGCTATGACCTATGCGAGATTTTTTATTGCTTTTAATGCTGATATTGAGTGGATTGCGAATGGCTGCACAAACCTGTAGCGGTTCGGTCGGTGATAATATTTTTCCCGATGGCGACTTTGGCAAGGGGACAGCCAATATTGTGCAAACCGACCCTAATCTGGCACCCGGTTATCGCTATCAATTCAGTCCTCCACCCAATGACGGTTTTTATAATATTTCTAATAATACCACTTCCTGGGGTAGCTTTGCCGCAGCGGACTGGATCAATATTGGGGATAATAGCGGCGACCCAAGCGGCTACATGATGGTGGTCAATGCCTCTTATGCGCCTAGTTTATTTTATGAAAAGACCGTAACCGTTTGCGGCAACACCAATTATGAATTTTCGGCAGATATTATTGCTTTGAACGATCCGGCACGCGGGCTAAATTTCATTGCCCCGAATATTTCGTTTCTCATCAATGGCGTGGAAAAATTTAGCTCTGGCAATGTACCGATTGATGCCAAATGGCATACGTATGGTTTTACTTTTACAACGGAACCTGCGGCAACTGAAATCAAATTAGCGGTGCGCAATAATGCGCCGGGTGGCTTTGGCAATGATTTAGCATTAGATAATATTTCGTTTCGCCCTTGTGGTCCCAATGTGGTGTTGATTGACTCGGCAAGTTTTTGTACTTCCAATCGGGAGATTACCATTAATTCCGCAGTGATCGGCTCGGCTTTTGCTACACCCGTTTTTCAATGGCAACAAAGTGCAGATAGTATTGGCAATTGGATGGATATACCCGGGGAAACACGACCAGACCTTCCTCTTTCCCAGCCGCAAGATGGCTTATACTTTCGGCTGACCGTTGCTAGTTCGCAACCCAATTTGGCACAAAGTACTTGTCGAATCGCATCCAACCCGACTCGTGTGACTTATCAACCCAATCGAGATACAGTTATCAACATCATTTGTAAAGGCGATACGATTCGGATTGATAACAAACCTTTTTTTCAGGAAAGTAATGTAAATATAACGACGAAAGCAGTAAATGGCTGCGATAGCGTAACCACTTTTTTTGTAAAAGTAGAAGATTTATCTAATTTTATGATACAAGGAGAGTCTTTTCTTTGTAAAGGGGAAATGGCGAATTTAAATGCAGGTGATTTTGCAAAATATAGTTGGACAACCGGAGTAGTTGATTCTGTTATAAACATTTCAAATCCAGGCGTTTATGGCGTGACGGTTACTTCTGTAAACAATTGTATCGGGCAGGATACGATTTTGGTAAATAACTCTGAAATTACCGATTTTGCAACCGAATTGGTGTCGCCGCTTTGCGCGAATAGCCAGGATGGTCAAATTCAAATTCTGGAGGTGAAAGGAGATGCGCTGCCTTATTTATACAAAATTGATAATCTACCCTTTCAAAATGACGCTTCTTTAAATAATCTACCCGGTGGAACGCATACCGTTTCCGTGCAAAATGCGCTTGGATGTGTATTGGAAAAAGTAGTAAACCTGACTGCTCCAGAGCCGTTCGTTATTGAGTTAGGCGAATCGCAAAATTTGGAGTTGGGCGACAGCATTTCACTTGGCGCAACGAGTAACTATCTCATTGTAAAATACTTGTGGGAACCCGCCGAGCGCTTAAATTGTACCGATTGTGCAAATCCATCTGCCATTCCTTTACAAACCACCCGATTTAAACTCACCGCTACCAATGAAAATGGCTGCATGGCGACCGATTCACTTCAGTTTTTGGTGCAAAGAGTGACCCATTTCTACGCGCCCAATGCCTTTTCTCCAAATGGTGATGGTGTCAATGATATTTTCACCTTTTTTACCGGTAAAAGTGTAAATAAAATCGTAACTGCTCAAATCTTCGACCGCTGGGGCAATCTGCTTTTCACTGCTACGGATGCGGATAAAATAACATGGAACGGCACTTTTAAAGGTATATTGATGTCACAAGGCGTTTATATATGGACGGCTACGGTTGAATATATTGATGGAAGTGTAGAACGTTTTTCGGGCGATGTAATGCTGGTAAAGTGATTTAAACCGCAGCACTTACAGAATTAAACAGTGTATTTTGATTAAAATCAATACTGTAGCGCTGTGTAA
>CAZJXN010000158.1:0-12171 GCA_964549655.1 uncultured Saprospiraceae bacterium | reverse complement strand
GTCGCCGCCACCACCGCCTCTGCGATCACCACCGCCGCCACCTCTGCGGTCGCCGCCTCTGCCTTCATTTCTATTTTCGCCTTCGCCTTCTCTACGGTCGCCGGGTCTGGTTTCTTTTTTAGCCGCACCAATATTGGGTGACAAGTCGCGCTTTCCTAATATCTCTCCTTTGCACAACCACACCTTGATACCAATCTTGCCATATACCGTTTGAGCTTCTTTCAAAGCATAGTCAATGTCGGCACGGAACGTATGCAAAGGCGTTCTACCTTCTTTCAACTCCTCTGTACGCGCCATATCGGAGCCAGCCAAACGACCGGAGATACGTACCTTGATGCCTTCCGCACCTGCACGCATCGTGGATTGAATCGCCATTTTGATCGCACGCCGATAATTGATACGTGCTTCGATTTGCTTGGCAATTGTTTCTCCTACAATATTGGCATCCATCTCCGGCTTACGGATTTCGATGATATTGATTTGAATATCTTTGTTGGTCAGTTTCTTCAACTCCTCCCGTACACGGTCTACTTCCTGACCTCCCTTGCCGATAATGATACCGGGACGAGACGTGTGAATCGTAACCGTGATGCGCTTGAGCGTACGCTCAATCACGATACGGGCGATGCCACCTTTCTGAATACGTGCATTCAAGTAGGTACGAATGTTTTCATCCTCCACTACTTTCTGCGCATAATCCCGTCCTCTGCCACCAAACCAGTTGGAATCCCAACCGCGAATGATGCCTAAACGATTACCTATTGGATTTGTCTTCTGACCCATATTTATGGTATAAAATACTTAATTATCAATAATTAAAAGACTAAATAACTTCGAGACTTTTACCCTTATTTGGCTTTTGTTCTCTTGGTCTCTCTCTTATTCAGCCACCGCTTCCTCTGTTTCCATTACTTCCGGTTGAGCCGCTTGCGCCTCATCTGGCAATGGAATTCGATTAGCGACAATAACGGTCACATGGTTGCTGCGCTTGCGAATACGGTGCGCCCGCCCGTGCGGTGCCGGACGAAATCGCTTGAGCATACCTGCTTCATTGGAAAAAACCGTCTTGATGTACAACTCATAATCATCCGCACTTTCCGTACCGTCCATCTTATTTTCCCAGTTGGCGATAGCCGAACGAACCAGTTTTTCCAACCAGATCGTAGACTCGCGCTTGCTATAACGTAAGATGTCCAAGGCATCTACTACTTTCTTGCCGCGAATATTATCAACTACCAAGCGCATTTTGCGCGCGGAGATCGGACAGTTTTGTAATTTAGCTACTGCTTCCATTTCTTATCCATTTATAATTGCTTGTAAAAAGCAACCATGAATTCTACAATTTTTTCATTTCAAAAAGTAGAAGTACTTTGAAAGTGAAGCCCTCATTTATAATTGCGACTTCCCAATTCTGACTTCCGGCTTCCCATTATTTCTTTCTGTTCCCTGCGTGTCCTTTAAAGTTACGTGTCGGGGAGAATTCGCCTAATTTATGCCCAACCATGTTTTCCGTTACAAATACGGGTACAAAGGTTTTGCCATTGTGTACAGCTATCGTCTCTCCTACCATATCAGGAATAATCATCGAAGCGCGTGACCATGTTTTGATAACGCTTTTCCGATTGGATTCCTTCGATTTCATTACTTTCGTAATCAACTTGTGGAACACGTACGGTCCCTTTTTGATTGATCTTGGCACTGCTATTTATTTTTGCAACCCTTAATTTAATTACTGACCAACTCTGTTCTTCCTTCTCGAAATAATCAACTTGTTGGAAGATTTTTTCTTGCTACGGGTTTTCATACCTTTTGAGTACTTACCTGTGCGGGAGCGCGGATGCCCGCCAGAAGCTCTACCTTCACCACCACCCATAGGGTGATCCACAGGATTCATCGCTACACCACGTACCCGAGGTCTTCTGCCTAACCAGCGCTTTCTACCGGCTTTACCCAAATCTTCCAAACCGTGATCTGGATTAGAGGTCTCTCCTATGGTTACTTTACAAGTTAATAACACCCGACGCACTTCACCAGAAGGCAACTTGATAACGCCGTATTTTCCCTCGCGACCCGTGAGTGTTGCATACGTACCAGCACTTCTTGCGATAGCTGCTCCTTTGCCCGGTTGCATTTCAATCGCAAAGATATTAGCACCCAGCGGCACATCGCGTAGGAAAAGGGCATTGCCTACATTTGGAGTTGCGCCATTACCTGACATTATTTTGGCACCTACTTTCAAGCCGTTTGGTGCAATGATATAGCGCTTCTCGCCGTCTTCATATTCTACCAATGCAATATAAGCCGTGCGATTTGGATCATACTCAATAGTGCTGACCGTCGCTGTCATGCCGTCTTTATCGCGCTTGAAGTCAATGACTCGATAGCGACGTTTGTGTCCACCACCGATCTGACGCATAGTACGTTTACCCGTGTTGTTACGACCACCCGACTTCTTGATAGGTGCCAACAAGCTTTTTTCCGGCGTATCCGTCGTAATATCGGTGAACGCATTCCCGATTCTAAAACGAGTACCCGGCGTTATCGGGTTATATTTTTTTACTGCCATTGCTGTACAATTTCAATATGCTAAATCAAATTTTAGAAGTCAGAAGTCAGAGTGCGTCTGGCATCTATTAAAGGTCTTCAAAGAAATCAATTGCTTCTCCTGCTACTACCGTTACAATTGCTTTTTTGAAAGCAGGCTTGCGACCGCGCATTAAACCGGATTTGCTCTGGCGGTTTTTAGTTTTAGCTGGAATGATAAGCGTGTTGACTGACTCAACTCCTATATTGAATCTGGCTTCTACTGCTTTTTTAATTTCAATTTTATTTGCATCCTTTGCCACTACAAAGGTGTATTGGTTTCGCTTTTCCGACAGCCGATCCGCTTTTTCTGTAATGACGGGTCGTATAAGAATGGTCTTTATCATGGCTTTTCCAATTGAACTTGCTTACACAAGTGTTTCCTTAATTTTTTCAATAGCACTTTCCGACAAAATGATTGCATTCGCATTCAAAATCTGATATGTATTCAAATCTGAAGCCAAAATCATGCTGGTTCTTGGCAAATTGCGAGCCGACAACAACACTTCCTTTTCGTATTCTGCCGTCACAAACAAGGTTTTCTTATCGTGCAATTGCAATGCTTTCAAAATGCCATGAAACGCTTTGGTCTTAGGTGCTTCAAAAGAAAAGTCTTCCAACACAATGATAGAACCTAAGGTTGCTTTGCTCGACAGTGCCGATCTTCTTGCCAATGCCTTCACTTTCTTGTTCAATTTCTGGCTGTAATCGCGTGGCTTTGGTCCGAATATACGTCCACCACCCGGATACAATGGATTTTTAATGTCGCCTTTACGAGAACCACCAGTCCCTTTCTGCCGATGCAACTTACGGGTAGAACCGGATACTTCGCTGCGTTCTTTTGCTTTGTGTGTACCTTGGCGTTGGTTTGCCAAATATTGCTTTACAGCCAGATATACGGCGTGTTTATTAGGTTCAATGCCAAAGACATTGTCTGGCAACTCCGCAGTTCTGCCAGTTTTTTCGCCCTGAATATTTATAACGTCCACTGTCATGGTCTATCATTTTGAGCTGTCTGCCAGCTTTTTTACGACTTAGGTTTTTTCTCCAAAATTACAATAGCACCTTTGTGTCCCGGGACTGCCCCTTTCACCAGAATCAGGTTGCGTTCTGGTAGCACTTTTATAACTTCCAGGTTTTTGACTTTTACACGAGTGCCGCCGTCCCGACCTGCCATACGAATACCTTTAAATACTTTGGATGGAAAGGAAGAAGCACCAATCGAACCCGGTGCACGCAAGCGATTGTGCTGACCGTGTGTCGCCATACCTACGCCCCTAAAGCCGTGCCGTTTCACAACACCCTGAAAACCTTTACCCTTAGAAGTACCTACTGCATGAACGATGTCACCTTCTACAAAAAGCTCCTCCACTTTCACGATATCGCCTAAGTTCTTTGGCATCGCATCAAAGTCTCTGAACTCTGTTACTTTACGCTTAGGACCTGTACCCGCTTTTTTGAAATGCCCGATGAGTGGTCTGGTAGTATTTTTTTGCTTTGCCTCGCCAAATGCCAATTGAAGCGCCGAATAACCATCGGTATCTTCGTCCTTTATTTGTGTCACTACGCAAGGACCCGCTTCAATGACCGTGCAAGGAACATTCCGACCTTTGCTGTCGTAGACACTCGTCATGCCTATTTTCTTTCCGATAAATCCGTTCATCCGTTTTATATTTTTAGATGAGGTTTTTAAGTAGGCGGTTTGTAGTTGGCAGTAAGCAGTCCCTTAGTGCGACTACATTACAACCGACTTATAATCAGCTTACTTAATTCCCAATAACCTGTTCTAAATCTTTTGTCAGTTTTAAATAGAAGTGAGTCAATTTTACTATAGGCGAACACTCATTAAGTGTCTGCCTACTTCAAACTGCCCACTGCCAACTGACTTTAGGTTAACTTCACCTGAATATCCACGCCACTCGGCAATTCCAGCTTCGATAGGGCATCTACCGTTTTCTGGGTGGGTGTAAAAATCTCAATAAGGCGCTTGTGGGTGCGCAACTGGAACTGCTCCCGAGATTTTTTGTTGACGTGCGGAGAACGGAGCACCGTAAACACTTTCCTCTCTGTGGGCAGCGGAATCGGTCCAGCTACAACAGCCCCGCTTGCGCGTACCGTCTTCACTATTTTCTCCGTTGACTTATCCACCAAATTGTGGTCGTACGAACGGAGTTTGATCCTGATTTTCTGATTCATGCCTTTTATTAAATCGTTTGAATATTTGGAAGTTCGGAGGTTCGGAAGTCAACTTTCAAACTTCCAAACTACTGAACTTTTAAACCTTTACTGTACCTTTTGCTTTCTCAATAATTTCATTCGCAATGTTGGTCGGAGCTGGCGAATAGTGCAAAAATTCCATAGAGGAACTCGCACGACCGGAAGTGATGGTACGCAACTGGGTCACATAACCAAACATCTCTGACAGTGGCACTTCTGCTTGAATTGCTACGGCACCACCGGGACGACCTTCCTGTCCTTTCGGCAAACCACGACGACGATTTAAGTCACCGATAACTGGACCTACATATTCTTCTGGTGTTACCACTTCGAGTTTCATGATAGGCTCCAACAATACCGGTGCTGCTTGCTTTGCAGCTACACGGAAACCTTCCTTTGCACACAATTCAAACGCAATCGGCTTAGAATCCACCGCGTGCATCGAACCGTCATATACTCGCACTTTCATTGAGTCAATCCCATAACCAGCCAGAATACCATTATTCATCATGGAAGTGAAACCGTCGTTGATGGGCTTCATATAGTTTTTATCTATCGAACCACCGACGATACCCCATACAAACTGTAATTTCTTCTTACCGCTTTTGAATTCTTCCGTCTGCAAGAATTCTTCGTCAGCTGGGCTCAATTCAAATTCCATATCGGCAAACAAACCAGAACCACCCGTTTGCTTTTTCAAACGCTCGCGGTGTTTCACCGATTTGGTCAATGCCTCTTTGTAATTTACCATCGGCGCGCCTTGATTACATTCTACATGAAACTCTCGGCGCAAACGGTCTACAATGATTTCCAAGTGCAATTCACCCATACCAGCGATAATCGTCTGGTTGGTATCTTCGTTATAGCTTACTTTGAAAGTCGGGTCTTCTTCTGCCAGTTTTGACAAACCAGTACCTAACTTATCCAAATCTTTCTGTGACTTTGGTTCAATCGCCAAGCTGATTACTGGCTCTGGGAACACCATACTTTCCAATATAATCGGATGTGCTGGGTCGCAGAGCGTGTCACCCGTACGGATGTCCTTGAAACCAACTGCCGCTGCAATATCGCCTGCTTCTACCGCATCAATCGGATTCTGCTTGTTGGCATGCATTTGATACAAACGCGAGATGCGCTCTTTGTTGTCAGAACGTGTATTTTGAACATACGAACCTGCGTCCAGACGACCGGAATAAACCCGAATAAAGCACAAGCGACCTACAAATGGGTCGGTAGCAATTTTGAATGCCAATGCAGCAAATGGCTCAGTCACCACTGGACGGCGCGATACTTCTTGGTCATTTTTAGGATTGATACCTTTCACCGCTTCAATGTCAATCGGAGCTGGCAAGTAGTAACAAACTGCATCCAAAGTAGCTTGTACACCTTTATTTTTAAATGCAGAACCACAGAATACCGGCGTAATCGCCATGGCAATAGTCGCCTTGCGAATGGCTTTACGAATTTCGTCTACCGTAATAGAATTTGGATCTTCAAAAAATTTCTCTAACAAACTTTCGTCGTAATCTGCTACGGCTTCAATTAACTTGGAACGATGCTCTTCTACCAATTCTATCAAATCGTCTGGAATTGGAATTTCGTCATAGGTCATGCCCATGTCTTCTTCACTCCAGATAATTGCCTTATTCATCACCAAATCCACCACGCCTTTGAAATCATCTTCCGCACCAATCGGCACTTGCATTGCCAGCGCATTGGAACCCAATTTAATCTTCATGTCGTTTACAACATTGAAGAAATCAGCTCCTACCCGGTCCATTTTATTTACAAAAGCGATACGTGGCACTTTGTAGCCATCCGCCAATCGCCAGTTTGTTTCCGACTGTGGTTCTACACCATCTACTGCACTAAATAAAAATACCAATCCATCTAATACACGCAGTGAGCGGTTTACTTCCACCGTAAAGTCAACGTGACCCGGTGTGTCAATGATGTTGAAATCATAATCTTGCTCTCCAATCTTCCACAAACATTTGGTAGCCGCAGAGGTAATCGTGATACCACGCTCTTGCTCTTGCTCCATCCAGTCCATTGTAGCCGCACCGTCGTGTACTTCACCGATTTTGTGAGATACACCAGTGTAGTAGAGGACGCGCTCCGTAGTAGTGGTTTTACCGGCATCAATATGCGCCGTAATCCCAATATTTCTCGTGAATTTTAAATCCTTTGCCATGATGATTATTTTGAGACTTTAGCAGATAGATTTTAGACTTTAGATAAAAAGCACTTTCTAATGTCTAAGGTGTATCGTCTAATATCTATAGTCTTAAAAAGTTAAGCCCGGAAATGCGCGAATGCACGGTTGGCTTCTGCCATTTTGTGCATATCTTCTTTCCGTTTTACCGCTGCCCCTTCTCCCTTACTTGCTGCAATAATTTCTGCTGCAAGGCGATCTGCCATCCCTTTGCCACTGCGGTCTCTTGCAAACCGAATCAACCATTTCATACCAATAGAAACCTTGCGCTTGGCACGAATTTCCGTTGGAATCTGGAACGTAGCACCACCGATCCGACGGCTGCGTACTTCCACCTGCGGCATCACATTATTTAATGCCTTTTTCCAAAGCCCGTGTTCATCTTGCTTCGTACGGTCTTTCACTAAATCCATTGCATCATAAAATACGTGAAACGACGTACTTTTCTTTCCATCCCACATCATGTTATTGACAAACTGGGTGACCATCGGGTCGTTGTAACGCGGGTCAGGCTGTATAATCCGTAATTTTGGTTTTCTTTTTCTCATTGTTTTATCGTGTTCGTGTGTTCAAGTGTTAATGTGTTGGTGTCGCTCTTTACATGAACACATGAACACATCGTACCTGAATACAATCGTTTTTAAGATTTTGGACGCTTAGTACCGTACTTTGAACGGCTCTTTTTCCGATTGTTCACGCCTTGCGTATCCAATGCACCACGTACAATGGTGTAACGTACACCCGGCAAATCCTTTACTCGACCCCCACGCACCAACACAATAGAGTGTTCTTGCAGGTTGTGTCCTTCGCCCGGAATATACGCGATGATTTCAATCTGATTCGTTAAACGCACCTTTGCCACCTTGCGCAGCGCGGAGTTCGGTTTCTTCGGCGTCGTCGTGTATACGCGGGTACACACGCCTCGCTTCTGCGGGCATGAATTGAGTGCACGCGATTTGCTCGGCTCCACCACTTTTTCTCTTCCGTTGCGCACTAACTGATTAATAGTAGGCATATTGTATCTTTGATTAAACTTTATTCGGTCATTTACACAATAAAAATCCAGCCTTTTTCAAAAGCGATTGCAAAGGTAGGATTTTTTCTTTCAATTGCAAAAGTGATTTTGAAAAAATATTTTTTTTCTTTGCACAAATAAGCCTTTAAATATATGACATCGGAATCCCTTCAACAGTTTTGGGCAGGTAATGGTTTTAATCTAGCGGAACAA
The DNA here is from genome assembly GCA_964549655.1 of uncultured Saprospiraceae bacterium. Taxonomy (GTDB): domain Bacteria; phylum Bacteroidota; class Bacteroidia; order Chitinophagales; family Saprospiraceae; genus JADJNW01. Next base: position 3,928 of record CAZJXN010000158.1, on the reverse strand, counting down.
GCGGAATTTGTAGCAATTTTCAAATCCAAAACACCCTAACACCAAAACACTTAAATACATGACACTTGGATACGAAGAAACTTTTATAATCAGAGCTTACGAGATTGACAACCGCAAAAAAGCCACGCCTGCCGCGCTCGTGTGCCTGATGCAGGAAGCCGCCATGCAAAATGTCATTCAATTAAAATTGTCTGTGTGGGATTTAGAACCACATCATATCTCATGGGTGCTCATACGTTTGAACCTACATATCAATCGCTTACCAAATCTGGGCGAACAAATTCGCGTCCTTACGTATCCGGCTGGATTCGAGAAGTTTTTTACGCATCGAGATTATAAAGTTTTTGATGCCGAAAGTAATTTGATTGCGCATTCTTCCTCCACTTGGCTGCTTATGGATACCGAAACCCGACGAATGGCGCGCATCCCTGATTTTATTTTGAAATACAACGAACAAATGCCCGCCAAAGCCGATTGCCTCCCCCACCCGACCGATAAATTGCCGAAATTGGAACACCTGCATCGCCGTAAAATGTATGAAGTCAACTGGCACGACCTCGATTTCAATATGCACTTGAATAATACGCTCTACATTCAATGGATGCTGGAAACGGTGGAAGATAAGGTGCTGCAAATGGGCTATTTGAAAGAATTAGATATTCTATTTAAACTGGAAGGAATTTGGAAAGATACGATTGAATCCGAGTTGCAACACATTGACAATCAAACGTTTTTACATCGCTTGGTACGTGCTTCTGATGAGAAAGAATTAGCGGTGATGCGGACGCGGTGGGTGCTGCCGAATGAAGTTGAAACGTTTATAGCGTAATCTTTAAAAATTCGTACAGCTTACGCTTCCCTTCTGAAGTTAAAATAATTTCTCTGGAATGCTTCATTTTTCTAAACCAATCCAACGCTGTCATTTTATCCAGCAACTGAGCACCCAAATACCCCGCCAAATGTGGCTCCCGTTCACTCCAATCCAAGCATTTCCGGGCAAAGGCGCGGCGTATTTTTTCTGATGCTTCTATATTTACATTCAACTTATCAAACCATTGCCGTCCTTGTTCCGTCAGTAGATAATGCGCTTCTTTCTCTCGTAAAATCGCTAGCTCAACGAGCGCTTTTGTAATCGTAACGCCCACTTTTCCGGCGAGGTGATCGTAACAAGTTCGGCAATATTTTATTCCAGATTTAGCTTCTGACTTCGATTTTACACTTGTTTGCTTTTGCGTTACCAAACTCGCTAACGCTTCCATGGCATACGCGACTTCTGCGCGGGCGAACGAGTAATAGCGATGCCTACCTTGTTTATTAACTTGTAACAAATTGGCTTCCAGCAACTTATTCAAATGATTGCTGGCAGCTTGCGCAGAAATATTCGCTGCAATTGCCAATTCAGTCGCGGTATAAGCTTTGCCGTCCAACAAATTCCACAGCATGGCTGCCCGTGCTGGTTCGCCAATCAAACTTGCTGTTATTACGAAATTCGCTTCTACGTCCATAGTTCATTTTTGAATGAAGTATCCTTTTTCAAATGTACCTAATTTTGCAACAATAAAAATATAAATGAATATGGTAGCTGTCATTTTTGAAGTCGTACCCGCCGAAGGGGAAACACAAACCTATCTGAATATTGCTGCGGATTTAAAACCAAAATTAGAACAAATAGCGGGTTTTATTTCTATCGAACGCTTTCAAAGCCTCCATAATCCTGGAAAAATCTTGTCTTTATCCTTTTGGGAAGACGAAAATGCCGTAGCTACTTGGCGCAATCTGGAAGCGCACCGACAAGCGCAATCAGCAGGCAGAACGCATGTATTTGAAGATTATCGGCTGAGAGTGGCGGCAGTGGTGCGGGATTATGGAATGTTTGAACGCGAACAAGCTCCCATCGATAATAAGGCATGGCATGATAAATAAGTGCTAAAGCACTTTCGTTTTTAACCGCAGAAACGCAGCGGACGCAGAGCCGATAATAGAGGTTTTTACGCTTATTAGTAAAACAAATTATAATTTATCACAACATGAAAAAAGTATTATTCCTACAATCTGAAGTTACAAATCCTTACACACTCTATAATAAAATGCTAAATGAATCACCTGTTTATTGGGATGCTGAAAATAAGGTATGGGGTATTTATTCTTATGATGCTTGTCAAACAATACTCAACTCCACCGTCGCTGCCATTCCATTGCAAAATAATGGTGCGCTCGAAAAAATGAATGAACATAGTAAAATTTTGATTCAACATTTAGCCCGTTTAAATAATCCGCCGCAACATCAAAAAGCTCGACTCGCAGCAGCGCAATTATATAATGCTATGAAGCCTACTCAAATAGCAGATATTTTAAATTCGTTATTAATTGATTGTAAACCAGAATTGGATTGGGTAGAAACCGTTTGTAAAAAACTGCCAGTAATAAATGTTTTAAAAAGTTTTGATTTTCCAGATACTACGATAGAATTGTTTCTAACAAACATAGAACGCTTGGTAAAAATTATGCTGCCGCAAAAAACCGAACAACAGATATTGGAAATCAATGAAGTAAGTCAAGAAATTTACACACTTACCGAGCAACACATTACAACAAAATTATCCAGTTTAATGAATGATTCAAACCGTGAAATTCCAAAAGAAGAGCAGCTAACTTTATACGTATGTAATTTGATTGGCTTAATCCTTCAGAGTTATGATGCTGGACGAGGCATTTTAAGCAGTACGCTGTTACAATTATTAAATCATCCAATAAATGTTTATAAAAAATCCAATTTTCAAAAAGTGGTCACTGAAACCTTGCGGTACGACCCGCCGATTCAAAACACAAGACGCGTTCTAACTGAAAATCTTATTATAAATGACCAAACATTAAAAAAAGGAGATTCCGTAATCGTCGTATTAGCCGCCGCCAACCGCGATGTAGCAAAGTTTACAAATCCTAATCAATTTGATATTAATAGAAGTAATAACGCGGAACACCTCACTTTTGGTGCTGGCATTCACACTTGTGTAGCAAAACATTACGCAGTGCAAATGACCGTAGATGCTCTACATCAGCTATTTACAAAATATAAAAATATCCAGTTAATAGAAAGTGATATGGAGTATGAACCGTTAGTAAATGCGAGGCTGCATAAAAAGATGATTATTAAATTACGATAAAATTATTTATTTAATCCATCTTTCAAGACTTTAACTTCCTGTTGTAATGTAGGTAGATAGCGAATAATAATAAGCCAAAGCACATCTTCTGAAACGGAGTCATAACCATGAATAATTCGGTTGCGCGTATCCACAATTTTTCGAGCACTACTTATTTCAATATCTGAAACAGTTTTCAGAATGCGACTCATTGCCTCACCTATAATTTCAATACTTCGCTCTACTGCTCGCCTCGTTTTTAAATCTGCTTGAAATTCAAGGAAATTTCGACTTTCGGGTAGAAATGAATAAATATCATCTATTGCTTTCTCAATATCCTCTAGCTAAACCTTGACTTCTTCTTGCATACACCAATTTTTTCTTTCTGTCAATAGCATTCTTAAAAGCCTGATTCCGAATAGCTTTTGCTTCCAAAAGGTCAATTTTTCGATTGAATAATGCTTCCAATTCAAATTTTAAATCAAAATAATGCTCTGCGTACACTAAGGGGTCCGTTGCGTCAAAACTTACTAAAAAATCAAGGTCGCTGTTGGGAGTGAATTTATCTGTAAGCACGGAGCCAAAAGCATATAACTCCTGCACCTGATGGCGTTCGCAAACGGCGGTTAAAGCAGCAGTATTGTTTTCGAGGAAAGTCATAATTATTCTGTAAACTTATAATGAATCGTTTTATTAAGTTTCGTATTCATTTCAGCTAACACGCTTACTATCTTATCTTCTTCTTTCGATTGCGTTTCTAAAAACTTTATTAAATCATCTTCAAT
>CAZJXN010000157.1:0-12173 GCA_964549655.1 uncultured Saprospiraceae bacterium | reverse complement strand
TATTGTAGAAATTCTACACTACGCCGATTATTCCGAAAAGTTGTAAGGCTGGCTTCTATTCTCCCACCACCTTGATTACCAACACCATTTGTACCAGTAGTGATGGCGTTATTTGCATTTTCAATAATTGAAAAGGGTTTAAGTTCAATTACGCCCTGAAGAGTTGGAAATTGCAGTACTGATGGATCGCCGAGGACTTCGATACCTTGCCAGTAACCTGCACAGCCTGAAGTTAAGTGTCCTCTATCCACAACTAATTTCCCACCTTTTTTTACTGTGATTTTTGCATTGCTACCAAATCTTACTTTAGTTTTTATAGTCAGCGTTGCACCTGCTTCTACGGTAATATTTCCATTTGCATACATGGGCGTACTCCAAGTCGTATTAGTCGTGATAGCATCAAAATCGCCGGAGGCATATCTTACAGCTCTATAACTATTAAGACGACCTGCACCGACAAGTCCAAAATTGGGTTCTCCAGGTTGGTCAGCATCAATGATAGGCAGGGCACTCAACTTTATGAGCGTTTCCATTTCTGCTGGCGTCAAACAAGAATTTACATTCAACATTAAAGCTGCCGTACCTGATACAATCGGTGCTGCAAGGGAAGTTCCCCATCCAGGACCATCACTGTTTACTCTTTGAATTCTTTTAACATTTATCGAAGGGGCGCATATATCTACAAATGCGTTGTATGGACCTGCGGAGTTAAGATCAGAGTTAATTCCGCTCACATGAATAACTCCAGGTATATTAGAATATGGATTGTGATAACTAGAGTTTGCTGCAGAAACTACAATAAGGCTACCATTACTTGTTATCTCTGTTATTGCATCAATAATGGTTTGTGGAACAGATACATCATAAATACCTTCTGCACTTACATTGATAATTCTGCGCCCATCTAAGTAAGCCTGCCAAACACCACTCCATGGAGCTATACCGCATCCGCTTGGAAATCCTTGTTCATTATATGGAATATACCCAGCAATTGAAGTATTATATCCAATACCTGCTCCAAACACACCATTATTAGGCTGAGAAGCTGCCATACCTGCCACTTGCGTTCCATGTGCACAATTAGGTAAGGTATGCGTATTCCAGTAAGGATCCAACCACAATGAAATTATTTTGCTTGAGCCGTTTGGATATTTCAGGTCTTGGTGAGACGTGTCAAATTCAGTATCCACTATCGCTACTGGAATAGCGGAACTTCCGGTCGTAATACTCCATGCACACCGTGCTTCAATGGCATCTAATGCCCAATCTGCATTAGGGTCATTTATGGTTACGGGTGTACAAACCGTCATTTGAGATTCATGAGAAGATGATTCAGCAGTTTGGTAATAAGGTGCAACTTCAATTTTTGAAAATTGATTGGTTGCTTGAAGTGTAGCCTTAAAATTTTCTAAATTACCGGTGAAATGTATCTCGTAAGCATTCTGTAAAGAAGGTGTTTTAGCTCTGGGAAAAGATTTTCGATACTGTTCAACTTTGTAGGTAGCAAACAGATTGTTCAGAGCATTGTTTTTCGATAAGGTAGTAGATTCGGGGTAAGCAGAAGCATTGTTAGGATAAACATAAAAATAGCCCTTTGGGGCTTCTTGGCAAAATAAACGTCCGGCAGGATGCAAGATTGCCAAGCCAAAAAGCAATGCATAAGTTTTTAAGCGATTCATGATTGTAAGTTTTAGGAATTATGAAATAAGAGGATACCTGAAATATTACATTTTAGTGATTTTTCTTGTGATGTAACCATTCTTTACATCAATTATCAGCGTGTAAGTACCGGCAGGTAAACGTGAGATGTCTGTCGGATTATGATTATTTAATACTTTTTGACGAATCAACAATTTACCGGCTAAATTATATACAGATAAAGTGGCTCCTTCTAACATCAACGCCTTACTTTCTAAAGTAATAGAATGATGGGCAGGATTGGGATAAATCTTGATGTCGTATTGCCTACTTATATTCTTGTTAGAGGTACTTAACCGAAAATCACAGGCTTTATTAAAAAGTTTTATAGAAATAGCACTATCTTGATAGCAACGAAGCGATTGAAAAACTAACGAAATATCGGGAAAAGCCACGAAGGGTCGATTCAAATTGCCAATACGCTCTGCGTAGGTATTAAAACCACCAAAACTCCACCTATCTAAAGAATGCGTATAAAAAACCTTCAACTTTTGTCCCGAAAAATCCTTTATCACAACAGAATCTACTACTTGCCGAAAAATAGTATCATTTGGACGAAAATCCATTACATAAGGTACGAAAAATTGTAATGTGTCTCTTACTTTTGCTCTAAAACTATACAGCAGTTTAAAATTATTAAAAGGTCTATTGAAATAAAAAACTGAATCATTCCTGTCAAAAACAAAAAAATTTAACCCGTTTGTAACGGTGCTATCTTTCAGATACAAGATGCCTTCAATCTTTCTACAGGCTTGCCCGCGTATCGTGGTGTCTTTGGTTACTTGATATTTTGAATACTCTTCTTGAAAGGTAACACCATCAAAATCATGATTGAAATGCCATTCTGCACCAATAGGTGCAAATTCGTTTTGACTTTTTAATATTCCTAATGAAAAAAATAAAAGAATTCCTAGTAAACCTAAATTCATTCGCATAATAATTAAATTTTGTTTTTGAAAAATAAATACCTACACCTCTGCTGCGCAGAAGCGACTATACGTGTAGTGCCCAAATAAAAATTAGAAGGGTAGTATTACCTTGGTGTGTTGTTCCTTATAGTGTTTTCTTACTTGTAAGCCGATAAAGGGTAGCCCGCCTTCGCTTGAGCTATGGCGGATGAATTTGTAGGTCGTCGTGCTAATTTTTTACAAATATAAATTTTCTAAAAATAACAGTCAAGACACGAGTTGAAACTTTAACACTAATAGGCGACATTTTACATAAACTTAATATTGGAGGTCCCTTTTTAGATGCCGTCCTGACAAGATAGCGGAATAGCAATTTTAAAAAATGCTAAAAAAAAATGTGCCACACCTTAGAAGGGCAGCACATTTTTGCTATCTTGGTCGTATCAAGGGTTTTTGTTGGCATTCCAATTTTATCAATTTCGATTCAACCTCCGTTGCTGGCGCAATTCCTTCAACCGATTGAGCAATTCTTCCTTAAATGCCCGTTCTACCCGATTGAGCATCGCTACTTTTCGGATGGGGATTACTTTTCGCATTCGCTGTACGTAGTCTTTTTTCAGATTGAGCAATTGTTGCTCCATTTCCAAGTTGGAAGTCACAGCTTGCTCAGCTTCTGCGTCCGTCATCATTGCAATATCCTGCTTATTCGACTTATACTTCTGGCGCACCCGCTTCTGGTCTGATTCATATTCGTTATAAATGGGCCAAAACTTTTGTGCCTCTTCTGATGTCAACTTCAAACGTACGGTAATAAACGCCACTTTTTGCGCCTGAATCTGTTCGCCCATTTTTCCGGCAGGTATCTCCACTTCATCCTGTGCCAATACTGCCAATGGAAGAGCAAACAGTAGTAACACTCCAAAAATCCACTTTCTCATTGTTGTTTTCAAATTTAAAATATTCTATATATCAATTAATTGAGTAGAATTACGCTAAAGCCAAAACTTCTTATGCTTCCATCCCGGGGCAATTAATTGTCAATGTTCTAATAATTGCCCCGCCATTTATGGCGGGGATAGAAGCAAGGCTCTTGAGGGACTTTAGTCCAATTTATGTCCGCAAATTGAAATAGCAATTGAACTTTGAATAAATCATTTACAGCATTTCTTGCAACGTACGCTCATCCAAGTCATCTAAAATCTCATCCATCGCCTTATCAATTTCCTCTTCACTGAATTCATCATTTGGCAACAAAATATCCTCCGGCAGATTCGCCGTCGCTTGTATCAATAACTCCGTGTCAAACTCATGCAAATTATCTTGAATGTAATCCGTAATGTCTTCCGCTGTCAAATCGCCGCTAATAGCCATTGGCGCATCCATCTTGGGTTGTAACAAGAAAATACTTGCCGTGATTAAAACTGCAAAAGTCGCCAGTGATACCGCCACGCGCGGCTGTAACAAAATTTGCAAACCCGTTAAAAATCGCTCCCAAATACTCAGTTGCTTTGCCACGCGCTGCGATGCCGGTTCTAATTTAATTTGTTCCCAAATCTGATTCGGCAAGGTATGAAAATAGTTTTCCGGCACTTCCGGCTGTTGTTCCTGTGCTTTTAGTTTTGCCAAAAAAGGCGATAATTCTTGCAATTCTTTTTGAATCTCTTCTCTGTTTTTCATAACGCTCCCGTTTCTACTTCCCGAAAATAATTTTCTACTTTTTTTACCGCATGATGATAACTCGCCTTGAGTGCTCCGACGGATGTGTCGAGTATTTTGGACATCTCTTCGTAAGGCATCTCCTCAAAATAGCGCATATTAAACACAATTCGCTGCTTCTCGGGCAGTAATGCCAATGCTTTTTGTAATTGAATTTGCAATTCGTCTCCATCCACCGACGCATCCGCTTCTAAGGTGTGCGCCACCGACATCTCCCCATTATCAATCGAAGTGGTCGCTTTCCGATTTTTTTGATTCAAAAATGTAATGGCTTCATTCGTCGCAATCCGATACAGCCATGTGTACAATTTCGACTTTCCTTCAAACGATTGAATGCTGCGGTACACTTTTATAAAAGCGTTTTGAATCACGTCATTCGCGTCATCATGGTCATTCACCATGCGCCGCACCACCCAATACAATTGCTCCTGATACTGCTCCATCAACAAACGAAAGCCGCGCTCCGCCGTTGAAGATGCTTGCAAAAGCGTCAATATATGCTCATCCGTCTTATTGTTCATCATGACCTGCGGTACAGGAGCTTGTTTAAATGGTAAAGTCGGTGCGATAGGCAAAAGTCCCTTCAATTCTATTTTTATCGTCACGATTCCAGATTCTTGTGAATGGTACCGTTTGGACTGTGTTTTGGTTTAAAAGTTTAATTGTAATGCGAAAATTTTTTCGCAGGTAATAGGAGCATAGGAAGATAGGAGGATGATGCACTGTAAAAAATCTTTCTATTATTCGGTGTTCCTATCCTCCCATCCTCCTATCTTCGCTCTTAAAAAATGCAAATTCTTTCCATCCAACCCGACATCCGCCAATCCGCCACGCTACCCGGTTGGTTTTACAAAAGTCCAGAAATATTCGAACAAGTCAAAGAAAAAATATTTGCTACCACTTGGTTATATGCTGCTGACGCAAAAGATGTTGCAGAACCGTTAAGTGTGCATCCTATTACGTTATTGGAAGGTATATTGGACGAACCATTGGTTTTTACAAAAGATGCTGAAGGAAAAATTCACTGTTTATCCAATGTTTGCACACATCGCGGAAAAATTATAGTGGAACAAGCTGGTACAAATCGGATGCTGACGTGCGGCTATCACGGTCGCTGTTTTCGATTGGATGGCTCGTATAAAAGTATGCCAGAATTTGAAGCCGTTGCTAATTTTCCCAGCAAAGCGGATGACTTGACGCAAGTGCCGTTTGCCGAATGGCTGGGAATGTTGTTTGTGTCCTTGAATCCGAAAGTGAGCTTTGAAGAAATGACGCGCCCGATTCGAGAGCGACTGAGTTGGATGCCATTTGATACCTTGACGTTCAATGCCGATAGTTCGCAGGATTATTTTGTAAATGCCAATTGGGCGTTGTATTGCGACAATTATCTGGAAGGTTTTCACATTCCGTTTGTGCATCCGGCGCTGAATCAGGCTTTGGATTTTGGAAAATATGAATATGAAATTTCACCGTATTGCAATTTGCAGTTAGGCATTGCGAAAGACGACCAACCCATTTTTGACATTCCGAAAGGTGCACAAGATTATGGTCAAAAAATCTACGCTTATTATTATTGGTTGTTTCCAAATTTAATGTTGAATTTCTACCCATGGGGTTTATCGCTGAATGTGGTGGAGCCGCTCAGTCACAATCGCACCGTTATTAAATTTCGCACGTATTATTTTGGCGATACCGTTTTTAATCGAGAAATTAATCGCATTGACCAGACGGAAATGGAAGACGAAGCCGTGGTAGAAAGTGTACAAAAAGGCTTGCAATCCAGATTTTATAAGAGTGGACGCTTCTCACCGACGCAAGAGCGAGGGGTGCATCATTTTCATGGGTTGGTGGCGAGGTTTATTAATTTTTAAACATTAGGAAACCGCATAACCCGTCAACGAGCGACGAAATGGCGCGTGAAATGCCAGTACAATATCTTCTTTTGGAATGCCTTTTTCTTCTAATAACTCGGCAATTACTAAATCAGTGCCATCATGTTGCAGCCATACTTTGCCGTCGTCCATTACATCTATGTGTACAAAAGGTCCATAAATTCTACCTTTATTCTTCCACCCTGTGGAAAAAAGCACATAATGACCATGCTCTTCATCCACCATAATTTGCGTGGTAATGTCAGCGTTGGAAGGTGCCATTGCGCCAATTTCTTCCACTAACTTTTTTACCGCTTTTTTATAGATTAATTTTTTTTCCATGTTATAATCATTTTTTTCTCTTCATCAAATACGATAATGCTAGCTTTAATTTCTATTAAAATATTAGAAAAGAAAGGGTCTTTCAAAAAGCTTTTGTTGTAAGAATCTGGCACTGCTATATAAAGTTGTCGGTCGGGTTCTTCCGCTTGAAGTACCTTATAATAAACAAAAAACTGCCCAATTGCTTGCTGAAAATCTCTCAAATTTGACTTGCTCAAAAAACTTTTAATTTCGACAGCAATTTTTTCATTTCCTTTTTCCGCTCCAATAAAACGTTCTGCTCCCAAATCAATAAAGACATTGGTAAAACCCGCTGGCAATATCAAAGGGTCGTCCGTAATCGTCCAACCATCTTTTATCAAAGCTTCTTTTACAATATCGTGGTACAAATCTTTAGCGGGCATCTGTATTTTTTCATTTTTACAAAAATAAGCATTTCTAAAACAATTTAAAATTAACCTTTTCCCCACAAAGTTCTGCGCCATCCCGATTTGCACCGTAAAAAATAAAAACAACGGAAGTTTTCGAATCAACATACGTTCCATTTTTCCAAATATAAAAAAAGTTATAATTTTGTCAAACTTTTGTAAGCTGAAACCAAAGGCTTAGATTTTCCGTTTGTAGTACTATCTTTGTATCTGATTAGTGAGAACCTCCTCTAAGCCCTCTGAAAACACAATTATTCAATTAGCAATTTAACTTATCTTCATGACCGCACCAAAGTTTTTGACGAAAGCCAACTCCTTTCAAGCCGAGTTGAGACGACGTACCAATGATTATTTTATAGAAGTGGGCAAGGCTTCCACCGGCAATTCCGAGCTGTTTATCAAAGCGATTATTTTGACCGTGAGCTTTATAGCCATCTATGTCCACGTCGTATTTTTTACGCCCGCGGCTTGGGTTGCGATTATCGAATGTGTGGTGCTGGGCGGCTTGACGGCAGCCATTGGTTTCAATGTGATGCACGACGGCGCGCACGGCAGCTTTAGCAAATATGACTGGGTGAATGAAATGGCAGGGATGTCCCTGAATTTTTTGGGCGCGAACGTGTTCATGTGGAAAACCAAGCACAACGTGGTACACCACACTTTCACCAATATAGCAGAAGTAGACGATGACATTGACGCGCGCCCGTTCCTGCGGATGTGTGAAACGCAAAAGCATTATAAAGTACACCGCTATCAGCATCTCTATTTTTGGGCGGCGTACTCGCTGCTGTATATGCACTGGATTTTCTTTACGGATTACGAAAAATATTTCACCAAAAAAGTAGGTAATATGCCCCTGAAGCCGATGACCGTGAAGGACCACGTCTCGTTTTGGGCGTTCAAAGTGATACACGTTGCACTGTTTGTTGCGCTGCCGATTTATTTACTTGGTTTTTTACCTTGGTTGGTCGGATTTTTGGTGTATGCGATGTTTACCGGATTTGTAATTAGTATGGTATTTCAGTTGGCGCACGTCGTGGAAGAAACGCATTTTCCAGTAGCCACGCAGCCTGCGAATCAATTGGAAGATGAGTGGGCAGTACATCAGTTGAAAACAACCGCGAATTTTGCGACTAAAAATAAAGTCATTACGTGGTTGGTAGGCGGTTTGAATTATCAAATTGAACACCATTTGTTTCCAAAAATCTCGCACGTTCATTACCCGGCTATCAGCAAAATCATTAAACAGGCTTGCGCCGAATATAACGTTCCGTACATTGAGCATCAGAAAACGCGCATGGCGGTTGCCTCGCACGTAGCGCACTTGCGGCACTTGGGTAGAAATTAGATTTTTTTCTCCCGCAGATTTCGCAGATTTTTGTTAGTTGCGATATCTGCGGGAGAAAATGTCTGAACTGTAATTTTTTTGATTGATATGATTCGCTAAGACGTAATTTCTCTGCGCCCTTTTCGGTTAAAATGCTATACGGGCTTTGCGTCCTTTGCGCCTCTGCGGTAAAAAAAATGCCGCGACAGCCGCCGCCGCGAGCGAAAAAAATCTGCGAAATCTGCGCTATCTGTGGGAGACCTTCCCCACATTCATCTTTTCTTTAAAATACTCATACAGCGTCACCACCGACAATTGCATCACAAAATTATACGCAAAATCATCCAGCGGAATCGAAATAAACCGCAGTCCTAAATATTCTTCTGGGTTGTACATCACCACCGGCTGCTGCGTGAAAGTGCCTGTCAACGCGGCATTCACTAAGATGAAAGGAATATACTCTACGATTACTGCAAAGTAAAAATGACCTCGATAAGTCGGCGCGATAAATAAATATTGATACAATAAAAGTCCCGCGCAACTTATAAAAACAGTAGACGTATATGCTTTTTCCCAATAAGAAAATCCAATGATAGCAAAAAGTATAATTAAAGTAATGGTTATAAATGGCTCTATTTTTGTAATCGAATTAGTTGGAAAATAATAATGGAGCGATTCATAAATAAAAACACTGGCAAAGGGAAAGGTAATAAAAAAGAACCATTCTTCAATCGGTAGATTTATGAATAAAAAGGTGTAATAATTTGGATTAAACCCCCATACACCGACGTAAGTTTTATAAATATCCCACAATATAAATACAATGGAAACAATCAGCAACGCCGGAAAAAGCGCTTTCCAATAGGTATAATATTTCAACCGCCGCTCAAAACTCATCGGCACCACGCACGCCAACGCAAACAAATGTAAATACAGGTACAAATATTTGGTTTCAAAAAAAGGAATGAGATAAGTTTTGCGAACGTCGAGGATGAAATTGTTTGTCTGAACAGTGTCGGTTGCCCATTGTAATAGAATTGCGCCAAGCGTTACACTAATCACCAATATTTTTAATAGAACTCGACGTTGTTTCATTACAACAGATTCAAACTATTACGTAAGGCAGTGCTAAATAACAGATAGATTTTTTTGCTATCTGGCACACGGATGCGCTCTTGAATGACGCGATGTGCCGGTGCATTTTTTATTTTTTTAAAGAGATTCGTATAATAAACATACGCCAAATATACGCCAAATCGCGCTCCTTTCGGCAATTGTTGAATACCAATCAACGCATCATCAAAATCTTTTTTAATATCTGCCTCAATATTGATTTTGTCTTCGGTATTAAACGTATTAAAATTCACGCCCGGAAAGTAAATGCGACCCCGCTCGTCAAAGTCGCTCCGCATATCGCGCAAGAAATTTATTTTTTGAAAAGCCGCGCCCAGACTGCAAGCTGACTCTTTTAATTGTTCAAATAACGCCGAATCATTCTCCACAAAAACCCGCAAACACATCAAGCCTACCACTTCTGCCGAGCCATAAATATATTGTTTATACATACTATCTTCGTACGCACTCTGGTGCAAATCCATCGCCATACTATCCAAAAACGCATCTATTAATTCTCGCTCAATGCCATACGTATGCATTGTATTTTGGAACGTATGTAAAATCGGATTCAAACTAATACGTTCCTCAATAGCTCGATACGTATCTTCCCGAAAACGCTGCAACAACGCCGCTTTTGGATAATCGTGAAACGTATCTACAATCTCATCTGCAAACCGCACGTAGCCATAAATCGCACAAACGGGCGCACGAAAACGCTTATCGAACATCCGAATGCCGAGTGAAAACGAAGTACTGTAGCGGTTGGTAATCAACTGGCTACACTCCATACAGGTCTGATTGTACAATTGCAGTTGCGTCATTTTTCTCTTAATTGGAGGATAGGAGCATGGGAGCATAGGAGGATTCATAGCGCAAATTATTCTCCTATCTTCCTATCCTCCCATCCTCATTTCATGGTTTTATTCGTTTCAAAATCTCTTTCGCCACGACCTGCCCAGAAATGAGCGACGGCGGCATACCGGGACCTGGCGTAGTCAATTGTCCGGTGTAAAATAAGTTATTTACTTTTTTACTCCGCATTCTTGGTTTTAAAAAGGCAGTTTGTAATAAAATATTTGCCAAGCCGTAAGCATTTCCTTTATAGGCATTATAATCACTTTCAAAGTCTCGGTGCGCAAAAGAACGCTTGTACACGATGTGACTACGAATATTTTGCCCCGTTAGGTTCTCAAAGCGGTCCATTACGCGATTAAAATAATCTTCGCGCACTGCCTCGGTATCCTCCAAATCTGGCGCAACCGGAATCAAGATAAACAAATTTTCACAACTTTCGGGCGCAACGCTCGCATCGGTGATAGAAGGTACGCACACATAAAATAATGGTTTGCTGGGCCACTGCGGATTTTCATATATTTCTATGGCGTGCTGCGTGAAATCTTCGTCAAAGAAAAGATTGTGGTGGAAAACATTATTTATTTTTTTATTTAAACCTACATAAAATAGCAGCGAAGAAGGTGCCATCACCCGTTTATCCCAATATTTTTCGGTATAATCTTGATTTTCAGCGTTTAACAATTGCTGTTCTACATGATGATAATCCGCACCGCCTACCACTATGTCCGCGTCGTATTCGCCCGTTTGTGTAATGACTTTTGTAGCGTGACCATTCGGCACATAAATACTTTTTACTGTTTCGTTCAACAAAATTTTCACGCCCATTTCCCGCGCTAATTGCACCATCCCCTCTATCACTTTAAACATTCCACCCATCGGATACCAAGTACCCAGCGCCATATCCGCATAATTCATCAAACTGTACATGGCTGGCGTGTTCGCAGGCGTTGCACCTAAAAAAAGCACGGGAAATTCGAGTAACTGAACGAGCTTTTTATTTTTAAATAACTTCCGAATATGCGATGAAATAGATTGAAACATTTGCAAGCGAAACATACTTTTAAAAATGCGCCAGTCTGCAAATTCTAAGATGGAAAGGCTCGGCTTATGCACAAATTCTTTCATGCCTACCCGATATTTATACTCCGCTTCTGTCAAAAACGCTCGTAAATTAGCGCTGCTGCCTGGTTCGTATTGTTCAAACATCGCCTCCAATCCTTGCATAGAAGCGGGTACTTGCATCACTTCTTCATTTCCAAAAAAAACGCCGTAAGAAGGGTCGAGTCGAACGAGGTCGTAATAATCGGAAGGGGTTTTCCCAAATTGCGCAAAATATTGTTCAAACACATCGGGCATCCAATACCAACTCGGACCCATATCAAAAGTAAATCCATCGGCAACGAACTGTCGCGCGCGACCGCCGGGCGTATCGTTTTTTTCTAAAATCGTAACGGCATAGCCCTTTTGTGCCAGACTCGTAGCGGCTGCCAGCCCTGCAAAACCCGAACCGATGACGATTACTTTTTTCTTCATGTGTTTTTGTGCTAAAGTGTTTTGCTGTTTAAGTTTCCTTGGCACTTTTTACAGCCCTCCTTGCATTTTTTGTACTGCATAGTCGCAGAGATTCTCCCTTATTACTTGTTTATTTTCACGCAAAGACGCAAAGGCGCAAAGTTCTCCCTCGTCACTTGGTCACTTTTCTCTTGGTCGCTCGGTCTTTCATTCCTTTATCATTCATTCTTTCACTTAGCAAATCCCATCTTCCCATCCCCCCTTTCAAACCACCGAATCAACAGCAACATAAAAGTTTTGTTTAAGCTTTATCAGAAATTGTATCCTTTTGTTCAAACAGGAAATAGCATTTGTGATTTGTGAAACGGGAATCGCGCCTCACCAATCACCAATCACGTTT
>CAZJXN010000156.1:0-12180 GCA_964549655.1 uncultured Saprospiraceae bacterium | reverse complement strand
ACTTCGCCTTTTACTTAGTCACCTCAAGGTGCGGGTATATTTGCTTAGTCGGTACTTCTACCTTACTTGGCGAAGCCAGTTGGAAGCCCCGATTATATAATAAAAACATATCATATTGCTTACGGTAGCAAGATAGAACAAAGGATATAATGATGCAAGTAAACATTGAATTAAATTTTCAGATCATCAATGGGACTTTTGATTTTATTCCAGCCGGTATGCGTAATATGGGTATAAATTTCGGTGGTTTTACTGCTCTCGTGTCCCAGCAGTTCTTGGATATACCGAAGATCAACCCCTTTTTCCAGTAGATGGGTAGCAAAAGAATGGCGTAAGGTATGGACGGTAGCATCCGGGTTGATGCAGGCTTTTAATTTAGCTTGGGTAAAAATCTTTTGTACACTTCGCTCACTATACTGCCCGCCGGTTTGCCCTTCAAATAACCAGTCAATGGGTTTGTAAATCTCCAGGTACGGTTTCAACTGTTCCCACACTTTCTCTGAAAGCAAGGTACAGCGGTCTTTTTTACCTTTTCCACCCCGCACAAATAAGCGATTTTGTTCGGGTTGTAGCTCCACCAAGCGCAGATTGATGACTTCGCCCAGGCGCAAACCTGCCGAGTAAACCAACATCAGAATACAACGGTGTTTGAGGTTATCCACTGCCCTTAGTACGTAAGTTACTTCCTGTTCGGTCAGTACGGATGGTAATTTATGCGATTTTTTGGGTCGAAACAAGTCTTGCACTTTGTCTTCTTGGTGAATGACTGTGCTATAAAACATTTTGATGGCACTCAAAATTTGATTCTGGTGTGATTCACTGATGTTGCGTTCCTTGATAAGTGCCAAAACATAAGCATCAATTTGTTTGCGGCTAATTTGGCTGGGTTTTATGGTATCATAATGGCGGATAAATTGTCGGAAACAATTTTTATAACTCTTGATGGTGCGCCAACTGTAGCGTTTTAGTAGCAGCGTTTGCTCTAAAGCAGTCACCGCAGCTTCATATTGAGCCAGCACGGGAGGTGTATTTATTGGTGTAAATGGCAAGGGGGTTTCTAATCGTTCTGGTATATCATCGGCGGGTTGAAAAGTCCAATGTGCAATATCCGGCAAGTATTTTTCCACAAAACGCACGGTCACTTTGGTGAGCGGCACTTCCCACACTTTTTGCTCCGCATTCCAGCGCCGTCCGTGCATATTTTTTACAATGGGTAAATAAGCAGGTAGCAAAGCAAAAGGAAGATGGATACATACTTTGCGCTTATCCGAAGGATGTAAGGAAAACGTAATTTGCATTGGCAGGTTAGTGTTTCTTAACTCGGCAGTATTCGTATTTTTCGTAGGCATCTATTTTAAAACAAAATTGCAAAAAAGAATATCATTAGTCGTTAAATAACCGTTTAATGTCGTTTGTAGCCGTTTGTAATCTACTTCACTTCCTATACACACACTTCTCATTGTCCGCTTGCACACAATACGATTTATAATTCACCGCTTTTGGATCCATGCAGCCTTGTAGGTTAAGTAATTCTATCTTTCGAAATTCAATCGGATGGCTTTCAGCTTGGAGGGCGATGTAACCTGTGGAGAGGGGAGTGCCGTCTTTTTTCGTCCAAGCTGCAGCGGCAGTGGCATCAAAACCGCCCGCAACCCAGTCATAGGTTTCGTTTACGAAATTCCCACCGATACGTGGTTTTTGGTAAGTCAAGACCGTGTCGCCATTGATGAGGTGATGCACGACCGAGTCGCCCAGCACGATGGCGCGTGCGCGTACCCATTGGTCGCCGTCGTAGGTTTTAGAATTGGAGTCAATACAATGGTTATCGTTTAATTGATTATCTATAAATACTTGCGTGCCAGGCGTGCAGAGATTGCCGGTGTGGCGTGGACCGATTCCCAAGCCGCCTAATAATTGCATTTCCAAGGAGATGGGAAATCCTTGATTCATAGATAAACTTTGGGCAGATTGCGAGTGTAACATGATGCCGCTATTGCGCACATTCCATTCTGCGCCGCCTTTGATTTGCTCGCCGGTGAAGCGGTATTCAAATTCAAGAATGTAATAAGAATAAGGTGTCTTGTAATATAAATGACCGTATTTATCATCAAATTTTTCGTATTTATCATAACTGACTTGCAACACGCCCTTTTTTACCCGAAAGGTATTTTTATAATTATCGTTGATCGGCTGACCAGCGATTTTAATATCCCATCCTTTCAAATTTTTACCATTGAAAAGCGGTATCCATTCTTGTTTACTCGCTTTTTTTTGAGCAAAAATGGAAGTGGCAAATAAGAGGAACAGGAGTAGGGTAGTGGTGCATTTCATATTCAAAAAGAGTTTACATCAACATCTATTGCAAGATGACAAAACCGTTGAGAATTGGATACGGATAAGTGCAGTACATTTTAGAAATGTGCCACATTACTATGTAATAATCACAAAATCAGTGTCCTATACTTTAACAGCAATTAGCATACCCGTCGCCCAAATTTGCTTTGTCAGCATCAAATCTTTTCTTGCTTCTAAATCTTCAACCAATTTTCTTGCTTTTTCATGATGCCCATCGGGCCAGTTGGGTTGTGGTAGCATATCGTCTATAATATAAAATCCACCTTTATTTAGCATGGATAAAGTCTCGTCTAAAAGCAAATATTTGCCATGCCAAGTATCTGCAAAAATATAGTCAAATTTCAATAATTTATTTTGATTAATCCATTCACCACCATCCGTACAAACCAATTGTAGCCGTGTATCATCGCTAAAAAATCGTTGCGCAATTTCTAAAAATATAGGGGCATTATCAATGGACACCAAGGAGGAATGCGCGTCCATGCCATCAAGTATCCAAGCCGTGGAGAGACCTGTGCCAGTGCCAAGTTCTAAAAAATTGCCCACCGGTTTGGAAGCAGCAAGCGTGCGCAGCAAAGAACACGCCAGCATATCCGATGCCATTGTGAAGCCAGCCATTTGGGTCGCTTCGGCAATGGCGTTATAATATTTTGGTAATGATTGGTTTATTTCCTCGGTCATAAATGATAGGTAGTAAATAGTTATAATGATTCATTATTCTCCTCTTACGGTGCGATTAATTATAACTTAAATTGCTTGCCTTACATCTTTTATAATATCTTCAATATGTTCTAATCCAACGGACACGCGTATCAAACCCGGCGTGATTCCTACTTGCAGCCTTTCTTCTTCCGTTAATTTGGAATGCGTAGTAGAAGTCGGATGCGTGGCAATCGTGCGTGTATCACCAAGGTTGGAAGAGAAAGAAATGAGTTGCATTTTATTCAAAAAATTTTGACCTGCTTCGATGCCACCTTTTAATTCAAACGAAACGAGTCCGCCACCGAGCTTCATTTGTTTTTTTGCTAACTCATGCTGAGGGTGAGAGGGGAGGGAAGGGTATTTGACATAAGCTACTTCCGATTGTTTTTCAAGAAATTGTGCGAGTTCCAATGCGTTCTGGCAATGTTTTTCCATGCGTAATGCTAAGGTTTCCAAACTTTTAGATAAAATCCAAGCATTGAAAGGAGAGAGAGAAGGACCTGTGTGTCGCGCCAAGAATCGCACTTCTTTTATCAAATCTTTTCGACCTAAAACGGCTCCACCCAACACACGTCCTTGACCGTCAATAAATTTGGTAGCGGAATGTGTTACAATATGAGCACCTAATTTTGCAGGGTTTTGTAAATAAGGCGTTGCAAAACAATTATCTACATTTAGTAGAATATTATATTTGTCAGCTAATTGTGCTAACCATGTAATATCTAAAATATCTATTGCTGGATTAGAGGGCGTTTCTATAAAAATCATTTTAGTGTTTGGCTGGATGGCTTGCTCAAATTGTTCGGGCTTGTCCGCGTCCACATACGTATGCGTAATGCCCCAACGTGGAAGCAGTTGTGTAAGAATCTGATGGGTAGAGCCAAACAAGGAGCGACAAGCCACCACATGGTCGCCACTGTGCATAAAAGCTGCAATACTCAGAAACATAGCAGCCATGCCGGTTGCTGTCGCTACACCGTCTTCTGTACCTTCTAACAAACAAAGTTTCTCAACGAATTCGTCGGTATTAGGATTGGAAAAGCGGGAATAAATATTGCCGGGCTCCTCATCCGCAAATAGGGCGCGGGCTTGCTCGGCATCGTCAAACGTAAAGCTGGACGTGAGATAGAGCGGGGAACTGTGTTCCTGTTGTGCCGTTTGCGCCATTTGTGTGCGGATGGCAATGGTTTCAAAATGTTTCTCGGTCAATTGTTCACCCATTGTTTTCTACTTAACATAATTATTATATCCTTAAAAATACTGCATATCGGAAGCAGGGGAGCAAAGTTGAGGAAATTTGCAGTGCCAAACTTGTTTGGTGGATGTATTTTTTACAAAAAAGGGAAGACTCCAAATTTGGAGTTTGATGAAGAGGCGATAGATTGAAAATATCAGCTCAGCATGGCTAAATTTATTTTGACAAGTCATTTTTATTGGGCGGGCAATTATAAATGTCTATGGATGCGGGGATTGTAGATTATTATTTTTTTTGCCCATAATTTATATTATGTTAAGTAAAAAATACAGCGCTAATAGTTTTATAGGCTTTGTGTTTCTTGAGGCTTGCCGCAGGTGAAACCAACTTTAAACTGCTCACTAATTTACACTGTATTAAATGAGTGCATTCCCATACCCTCTTATACTATTACCTGGTAACACAAGTGTAATTAACAGTAGGGTAACTTTTTCTCCATAATTCCTCCAAAAAACCTATTTTTAGCCGAAACATAATTTTACTAACCGAGCGACTAACTAAACATGAACCGAACCAACACCTTTACCGTTTTTAGTCTTATTTTGTTGACATTTGCTACTATCTTCCATATTTCGTGCAACGACCAAAAACCACCCGAAACCACTGATTTCAACCCCCAATTCTCCCTCCTCCCAGCCGATACTTTTTATTTTAACTCTTTTGTAGATTGTAATATGGCGGAAGCTTGGGTGGGCGACACGTTTCGGATTTTTCCGGGCAAGTACGGCGAAGATCCGCTTTGGGGCAATGCCCGCGACCTGAAATTTGCAGATGGAAAAAATGCCGACGAAGCTTTCTTGAGTAAACCCGATGCCTTCACTGAACCGCAGATGCCTAAAAACGTGCCGCCGGGTACGGAGGGTTTGCATGGCGCGGTATGGTTTGAAACGGTCTATCAGAGTCCAAAAGACAATACTGGCAAGACTTTATACGCCGTGTATCACAATGAAAATTATCCTTCTACCCTACCCTATGACTCGACGACTGGCGAGGGTTACATCAATGAAAAGTGGCCTCAGGGCTTGCAAGGACCGACTTCTCCCGGAGCGGTTTGTCGCATTGGCATTATGAAATCCATAGACGGCGGCAGAAGCTGGGAAAATAAAGGCATTTTTATTGAAGACCTTCAGCCGCGCCTGATTCTCAAGCCACATAATACGTCGAATACTTTTCCGGGTGGTGTGGGCGATCCGTCGGCGGTTGCAATTGGTGATTATTTATATCTGTTTTATGGCGAATATGGTTATCCAGGTGTATATGGAGAGAAAAGTTATGACCCTGAAAAAGAGTGGTCCGGACAGTGCATCAGCGTAGCGCGCATTCGTTTGGAGGATTTGGATAATCCGGTTGGCAAAGCTAAACGCTGGGATGGCAAGGGTTTCAACGCGCCGCACGACGGCGTTGGCGCGCCGATTGCTTCCTTGCAAATTCCAAGAGCGGCGGGCGGCGGTCCGGCTTCTTCCCCGACGGGCGGTTTTCACTGGGGTCCTTCTGTGAGTTGGAATACGCATCTGAATTGTTGGGTGATGTTGATGGGCAAAGTTGTGGGACCTTCTTGGGCAGGTAGCAGTATTCATATTTCCTTTAACAAAAATAAAGATTTAGGCGAAGCATTACATTCGCAAGACTGGACGAAGCCAAAATTAGTATTGGATAAGCCGGGTTATTTCCTTTGGTATCCTTCATTACAACCAATGAATACAGAAAATGATATTCAAAATAAATACACTTGTCTGCGATTAGGGCAACGCGCTCGGCTTTTTGTAAAAAATATCAAGCCGGAAAAAAGTGAATATAAATCGGAGCATATTATTGAATTTAAAAAATAGATAGGACACTGATAGTTATGATTCATGATAAAGAAATAGTTTAAGATTAATTAAAACGCTTTAAAATCATAATTACCATAATAATCAGTGTACCAACTGCACGCAACATTTTTTCCATACAGATTGCCATTGTTTAAATAAAAATCCTATTTTTATCCTACAAGTTGAATAACACTTGCTTTTGTAAACTAACTAACCATTTTTAAAAATGAACAAACCATACGCTTCTCGTCGAAAATTCCTACGCCAACTTGGTAGCGCCGCTGCACTCGTGCCGCTGGGTTCGCTCAATACTTTAGCCGCTCAGGAAGAGTACGAACGGCATATTTTATCAGAAGAAAAACGCATCAGTGCTAATGATAAAATCCGGCTGGCGGTCATCGGCACGGGCATCATGGGGCATCAAAATTTAGGACACGCCCTGAGCATTCCTGGCGCGGAATTGGCTGCCGCTTGTGATTTGTATACAGGCAGATTGGATAGAATGAAAGAACTACACGGCAAAGATTTGCGGGTCACGCGCGACTACCGAGAGCTGTTGGAAAGAGACGATATTGATGCGGTTATTGTCGCTACCTCCGACCACTGGCACGCGCGCATTGCGATGGATGCGATGGAAAAAGGCAAGCACGTCTATTGCGAAAAACC
Organism: uncultured Saprospiraceae bacterium; assembly: GCA_964549655.1. Classification (GTDB taxonomy): domain Bacteria; phylum Bacteroidota; class Bacteroidia; order Chitinophagales; family Saprospiraceae; genus JADJNW01. The sequence goes on along the minus strand of CAZJXN010000156.1, from coordinate 5,391 downwards.
GATGGTGCATCAAATAAAAGAAGGTTTACCGCTGATTAAAACTTGGCAACAGACCAAAAAAGTGATGCAAGTAGGCAGTCAGAATATCAGCAGTTTGCACACGCAAAAAGCACAGGAATTATTCAAAGCCGGTGCGATTGGAAAGTTGAATTGTATCGAGGCAACCTACGACCGACAAAGCGCACTCGGTGCTTGGCAGTACACGATGCCCACCGACGGCTCGCCGCAAACAGTGGATTGGGATCGCTACATCGCTGGAATGCCGAAGCAAGCGTATGATGCCAAAAAGTTTTTCTGGTGGCGCAATTATAAAGAATTCGGCACGGGCGTGGCGGGCGATTTGTTTGTGCATTTGCTCACAAGCATTCACTCGATTATCGGCTCAACGGGTCCAAATAAAATTTTCGCTTCAGGCGAACTCACTCGCTGGAAGGATGGTAGAAACGTGCCGGATATGATGGTCGCCGTTCTGAATTATCCTGAAACTGCGAACCATCCTGAGTTTCAAATGACGCTGCGGGTCAATTTTGCGAGTGGCGGCGGCGAAGATAGTTTGATTCGTTTTTTTGGCGACGAAGGCGTGTTGGATTACGGCTGGAGTTCCCTCAAAATTCGCAACAGCATTATGTCCAAAGCGCCCGGTATTGGCGGCTGGGACTCGCTCAGCAGCTATCCGGAAGCCATGCAAAAAGAAATTTTGGCAAAATACAACGCCACTTATTCTGAAGCCGATAAGCAGCGCCCTAAAAAAGACCCGATTGAATACGTTCCACCTGCTGGACACAATCCGAATCAAGTGCATTGGGCTAATTTCTTAGATGGCGTACGCATGAACAAGCAAGTCATCGAAGACCCGATTGTTGCCTTCCGTGCGTGTGCGCCTACCCTGGCTTGTAATGACAGTTATTTTGAAAAGAAAATTATTAATTGGGACCCAAATGCGATGAAAGTGACGAAAGGAGCGTGAAGGTATAGTGTGGCGCATTTCCAAAATGTGCCACACTTATTGTAACCCATCAACTAAAAAGGAATGTAATGCCAGAGGGATTAAAGCGATTAAGACGCAATATTGACAATAGCATTGAACCACATCCTTTTCGGGAAAGTGAATTTGAAGTATCCAATCCAGTTGTGCAGGAAATCATGAAATATGGACGGGAAATTTTTGCCGTTGCGCAAACGCTCCAAAACCTCTCAACTACAGTTGGTAAAGACGCTTAATATTTGCATCTCCTCCAGCTACTTTCGTATTTTTGTAGAAAAATAGTGCGAATGAAATTCGTAGATATAAAAAATGATGTTGCTTTTCGGAAAATTTTTGGAAATGAAAATAAGAAAATTATCCTCCTTTCCTTCCTCAATGCGGTGATGAAACTGAAGGATGATGCCCGCATTGCGGATGTAGAAATCCTCAATCCTTATCAATTACCAATTATTAAAAATTTAAAAGCATCTATTATTGATGTAAAAGCTAAAGACGAAAGAGGCAAAACGTATATTATTGAAATGCAGGTTTCCGAACCCGATGGTTTGGACAAACGATTGCTCTACTATGCCAGCAAAGATTATGCGCAGCAAATAGAACGTGGAGAAGATTATACAGAATTAAAGCCGGTCATTTTCATTGGTATTTTTGATTTTAATTTTACACAAGGAAATAAATATTTGTCACACCATGCTGTTTGTGATGTAGAGAATGGCGAGCGTATTATAGAAGATATGGATTTTTATTTTATTGAATTGCCAAAATTTAATAAGCCTTTAAACGATTTAGTTGAAATAACGGATAAATGGATTTATTTTATTAAAGAAGCCGAAAACCTGGAAGTGATTCCTGAAAATGTGGATGATGAAGGATTAAGAGCAGCTTATAAAGATGCAGATAAATACAATTGGACGAAAGCCGAGATAGAAGCCTATGACTACGCCTCTATGCGCGAGCAGGACGAGAGAGGTAAAGTAACTAAAAAAATAAGAGATGCCTTAGAAGAATCCTTAAAAGAGGTTGCAATACGCTTACTAAATATGGGAATGCCTTTTGAACAAGTGGCAGAAGCTACGAAATTGACTGTTGAAGATGTAAAAGCCATTGCGGATAAAATGAAATAGTAAAGCATATTTTGTGTAATGAAAAATTTAATTCTTTTTTCTTTTTTCTTTTTTTCTCAAAACCTCCACGCCCAAAAACACACCTTCCAAGCCCCTAAATGGGGTTCCACTGTTCAAATTACCATTGCCGACCAAGACTCCACCATCGCAGCGCAAGCAGCCCAACTCGTTTTTGAAATCTATGATACTTTGAATCAAATATTAAGCGATTATTTACCGGATAGTGAATTAAATTTATTGTGCGCAAAAGCTGGTTCGGGCGAATGGACAATCGTCTCTCCATATTTATTACAAATGTTACAATTATCACAAATAGGCTATCAGCAATCAAAAGGCACGTTTGACCCCAGCATTGGCAAAGTGGTGCAATTGTGGCGTAAGGCGAGAAAAGAAAAAGTTTTTCCAGATAAAAAAGCATTGTCAGAAGCCTTACAAACCGTAGGTTTTGAACTCGGAAAAGATATTGAAATCAAGGGTAATCAAGTTCGTTTGAATCGGAAAAATGTGCAGTTAGATTTTGGCGGCATCGCGCAAGGGTACGCGGCGCAGTGTGGTTTGGATAGTTTGAAAAAGCGAGGAATAAATGCTGTTTTGATTGATTCGAGTGGCGATTTAATATTGGGAGATGCTCCGAAAGGAAGTAATGGCTGGAAAATTGCAGTAAACAAACCCAATAATCCCGATGAACCACTCCCCTACTATTTTGAACTTGCCAATTGCGCCATCGCTACTTCCGGCAGTTTGTATCAATTTGTAGCACTAAATGGCAAACGATATTCGCATATTGTGAATCCCAAAACCGGCATCGGTTTGACGCACCAACGCAACGTCACGGTCATCACAAAGGACGGCACGACTGCTGATTGGATGACGAAAGCGTGTAGTATTCTGTCCATTCGCAAAGCAAAAAAATTTATAAACAAAAGAAATAAGGGCGTAACAAATCCTGCTGACCAATCCAAATTATTGATTACCTACTGGCACAAGGGCAAAATTAAAACCGAAAAAGTCGGCGATTTTCAAGCAATTTCCATACCTTGACCGCCAAAAGAAGTGTAGTATGTTTAGACGATTATTGACGTTTTCTATTTGTTTTCTTACTTTTTCAATCACTATCTACGCCCAAAAAACGATTGAACAAGCGATTCCGGGTACGACTGTTACTATTTCTATGACCGGCATTCCCGCTGGTAGTTTGCTCATGGGCAGCCCCACTAATGAAAAAGGACGAAACACCAACGAAGGTCCACCCAAAAAAGTAAGCCTCGATTCTTTTTCCATCAGCACTTACGAAATTTCGTACGAGCAATATATTTTATATCAAGACCCCAATTCCGAGCCAGAACCCAAGCTCGACGCGATTTCCCGCCCCAGTCCGCCCTACATTGATTTTACACAAGGCATGGGCAAGCAAGGCGGCTTTCCCGCCAACAGTATGTCGCCTTACGCGGCGTTGACCTATTGCAAATGGTTGTACGAAAAAACGGGCGTGTTCTATCGCTTGCCAACCGAAGCCGAATGGGAGTATGCGGCTCGCGCCGGTAGTAATGAAATGTATCCATTTGGCAAAAAAAATACTATTTTAAAAGAATATGCTTGGTTTAGTAATAATAGTGACGATAAATATCAAAAGATAGGTCAATTAAAGCCGAATGCCTGGGGTTTGTATGATATGCTTGGTAACGTAGCAGAATGGACGATGGATGAATACACCGATGATTATTTCACAAAAATTGGTAACAATACTGCCAATCCATTAATAGAACCAAGTAATATTCGCGCTTTGCACACCGTTCGAGGCGGCTCTTATCAAGACAAACCAGAAGCATTGCGCCCAGCCGCCAGAGTGAAACAAGACCCTGTGTGGAATCGCCGTGACCCACAAATTCCGCGCTCCAAATGGTGGAATACCGACGCACCGTTTGTAGGATTTAGAATTGTAAAACCTGCTAAACAACCCAGTAAAGAAGAAGTAAATGCTTTTTTTGATAAATATTTAACTGTAAAATAGGACACTGATTTTTATGACGACTATGATTTGTTAAGATTTTTATCATAAAAAACATCATAATTTTCATAAAAAATCAGTGTACCATACTTTGATTAATAAACCATCCTAAAATAATTCATTATGAAATCTAACAAACCAGATAGACGCGACTTCTTAAAAACCGGCGGCATTTTAGTCGGCGGCGCGATGGTGCTGCCCACGTTTAGCCAAGCACACAACTATTTTCCAGCCGGAAACGACGTGATTAAAGTGGCTGTCATCGGCTGCGGCGGTCGAGGCACAGGCGCAGTCGTGCAAGCCCTCAGCGTGAAGCAAAATGTGCATTTAGTGGCGATGGCAGATGCCTTCAAAGACCGTTTGGACAAATGCTACACCGATATCACCAGCAATGATTATCAAGACTGGTCTGGCACAAAAGGTGCGACTCCGAAGGACCGCATTAAGGTAAGCGAAGAGAACAAATTTGTTGGCTTCGATGGGTACAAAAAAGCCATCGCGCTGGCAGATGTTGTCATTCTCACTACGCCTCCAGGCTTCCGTCCGCAGCATTTTGAAGAGTGTGTGAAGCAAGGCAAGCACGTTTTCATGGAAAAACCCGTTGCGGTGGACCCAGCAGGTATCAAGCGCGTGTTAGACGCTGCCCAAATTGCAAAGCAAAAAAAACTGAACGTCGTCGTCGGTTTACAAAGACGCTATCAAAACTCTTACATAGAGTTAATGAAAGCCTTAAAATCTGGTAAAATTGGCGATGTCATCAGCAGTCAAGTGTACTGGAATAACGATGGTGTGTGGGTCAACAAACGCCAAGCTGGTCAGACCGAGATGGAATATCAAATGCGTAACTGGTACTATTTCAATTGGTTGTGTGGTGACCATATCACCGAGCAGCACATTCACAACATAGATGTAATGAACTGGGCGATGGACGGTTATCCTGTGAAAGCGCAAGGCATGGGCGGACGCGAAGTGCGCACCGGCAAAGAGTTTGGCGAGATTTTCGACCACCATTATGTAGAATTTGAATATGCCAACGGCGCTATTATGAACAGTCAGTGTCGCCACCAGCCCGGCACTTTCAGTCGGGTAGATGAGGTGATACATGGAACGAAAGGTAAAATCCACTTCGGTGCTGGTAAATTGTATAAAGGTAATAAAGTCGCCTTGCAAGTAAATGTAAAGACCGAACCGAATCCCTACCAAACCGAACATGATGTGTTATTTGCAGCGATTGCCAACGGCGAATACAAATTTAGCGATGCCGAAAATGGCGC
>CAZJXN010000155.1:0-12550 GCA_964549655.1 uncultured Saprospiraceae bacterium | reverse complement strand
CTTAAAAGAAAAGTTGATTTAGATCGATTTTCTAAAGTGCCAAAGTAGAAGTAAGTAAGCAGGCAGTTTACGGTAAGCAGTTGGCAGTTCACAAAACATTGAAAATCAATTAATTATTCTAAAATAAAAATGTCGTTTAATTCTGCTTTATCACTTAATCCCGACTTTCTTTAATAATTTTTGGCAATTTTAAAGTATCTCACTCCTTTACTTACATCGAAAAGAATATTCACTTTTTACAAATAACTACTATATTTTATGCGAATACTTTTCCTATTGCTTGCCATTCTCGCAGGTATCATGCTGCCTATTCAAGCGTCTATGAATTCGAAGATGGCAAAACTGACCGATAGCCCGCTGTTGGCTACGATTGTTTCTTTTGCGGTAGGCACTATTGCGTTGTTACTTTATACGCTCCTGATTCAGCCTACGCTATTCGGTCAACTTTCCAGTGCACGGCAAGCGCCCATGTATGTGTGGCTTGCAGGCATCTTAGGTGCATTTTATGTGGTGACTTCTGTGTCGGTATTGCCGCACTTGGGGGTGGCGCTTACCTTTAGCTTGATCATCGCTGGACAAATGCTGGTGACCCTGGTTTTTGACCATTATGGCTTGCTTGGCGTACCTGTAACACCCATTAATTTGCCTCGTCTTATTGGCATTTTACTCATTATTGGTGGGGTGATTTTGATTCGGAAATTCTAGCATCTTTCCATTTCTTAATTTCTTTTACCTTTGCAGCCAAAATTATCGCCACTATGAAATTGTTACAAGATAAAATTGCGCTCGTCACCGGCGGCTCTCGTGGTATTGGCGCAGCTATCGTGCGTCGTTTTGCGGAGCAAGGTGCAAATGTTGCCTTTACCTATTTCTCTTCCGAAGCACCCGCCAAAGCCATTGAAGAAGAATTGAAAACCTTGGGCGTGAATGCAAAAGCGTACCGTTCAGACGCAAGTTCGTATGCCGGAGCAGAAGCCTTGGTAAATGAAGTGATAAAAGATTTTGGTCGAATTGATATTGTTGTAAATAACGCCGGTGTCACGCAAGATACCTTGATGCTTCGCATGAGCGAGGAACAATGGGATCGTGTGATTGAAACGAATCTAAAATCTGTTTTTAATCTGACCAAACACGCCCTGCGCCCCATGATGCGCACGGGCGGTTCTATTATCAATATGAGTTCCGTGGTAGGTATTACGGGCAATGCTGGACAAGCTAACTATGCTGCTTCTAAAGCCGGTATTTTTGGTTTTACCAAATCTATTGCCAAAGAAATGGGTTCGCGCAATATCCGCTGCAATGCCATCGCGCCGGGCTTCATCGAAACCGAAATGACGGATAAATTGGACGATAAAACGAAAGCATTATATTTGACCAATATCCCCTTGAAACGCCTCGGCAGAGCGGACGAGGTAGCGGATTTATGTGTGTTTTTGGGGTCGGATATGTCCACGTACATCTCTGGGCAGACCATCAATGTGTGCGGCGCAATGACCACGTAACACAGCATCTATGCTGAATTCGTAGCACAATCTTTAGATTGCACCAACAGCCTGAAAGGCTGTGCTACGAAGTCAGCGTAAACGCTGAGCTACTGTTTATCCAATTCAATCACCATTCCCACCGCATCTTTTCCTTCCGTAGTCGCATCAAACGAAACGGTTTTGCCGGTTTTAAATTTGATATTAGTAATTCTGCTTTTCAACGCATCTTTCAACTTACCCGCATACCCTTGCTGGCGGCTGGACGTGATAGCGCTATTGATGGATTTGTAATCCAATTCTTTTTTGGAAACGACAATGGCGATAAAATCCTTGTTGCCAATTTCATCCGGCACGAGCGATTCCTCCTTCGGGAACAAGCGTGTACCCGTGATGCCGCAGTAAGCTGAATGTTTTTCGCTGTACGGAAACAACACGTAACTTGACCCATCTGTCTCTTGTCCAAACACATACACATAACATTCAATCGAGTTTTCAATCAAAATTTTAAACCGCTCTTTCTTCTTCACGGGTGTCACCGTTTTGAAAGTCATCTCGTCTTTTTGCGTCAAGGCGAGCGTACTTTGGTTTGCCACATTTAAAATACCAAACTGCACCTGCATTTTGTTGGCAGTTGCTTGGTCGGTACTGCCCATCGGGTGCAAGCCATACGCTTCTTTGGTGAAGAATTCGATATCTTTATAGCGTACCCATGCCGTGCCGCGGTTGCCCCAGTCCTCACTCCAGCTATTCATCAATTGAAAAGAGCCGCCTTCTCGATTATCATCGTAGCCCATGATGCACATCGCATGACCGCCATAGCCGCGCATACTGTAGTCGCTTTGCGTCGGAGTCCACATATCCTGCCCCAACATACGGCTCATAAACGTGCCGCCTACCATCATCCCAATCACGACCGGTGCGCCTTGCGCCAAGTTTTGTTTAATCGCTAAAATATCTGGTTTGTAATCGGAAGCACCCACTGTGAGCCGGTTATAACCTTTGATACGAAACTGCCGTCCCTGCTCAATCTGCTGATTATCAGGTCGGCGAGAACAATCAGAATCATCGTATTCAAATTGCCGAATCGGAACCGCGCCGTTTTGCGCCATCGCCTTCATTGCATCCACCATGTACGCGCCCTCGCAACCTTGCAAATGAATCTGATTGTACAAATACGCCGGACTAAAAGCCAATGAATTCGGGTCTTGCCCGGTGGCACGCGCCTGCAAGATGGTACGCGCCGCATACGCACTCGCCCAGCCTACGCACGACCCTTGATTACCTTGATGCAACCGCCGAGGTGCAAACCGTTCCAATGAAACCCTTGCTGGCAGCTCATTCCCGCTAAATCCATACGCCAATGGCTCAAAAACTTGCGCTTGGTCAAACCGCTCCTCACTCAGCGAAGCGCCCATCGAAAACTGGTCAATATCAATATTTTCTTCTTCATAACCAGCAGGGCTACTCGCTCCGCCGCTCAACATTTCTTTCCCGCCAAAGAAAAAATACCACCCCGCGCCGACGAGTAGAATCGGAATCAATAATTTGGGTCGTTTGAATAAAAATAGCAGCAAAAAGGGCAAGAGTTGTCCAAGTCCCCCCATTCCTCCACCGCCGCCTCTATTGCCGCCGCCACCTTGATTGGGGCGCTGCGGGTCTCTATCTAATCGTACTGGCATATCGTTTTGTGTTTTTTGGTTTTAATCGTGGTTCAAAATAGCTAAAAAATTGTGGTTCTAACAAATGAAATTTGGTTTGAATTCGATATCGTTTCAAAAGTAAAGAAGTTGTGTTTTGTTCGGTGTTAGGTTGTTAAAAAATTGAGCTTGGTATTGGAAAGGAATTGGTAGGGTTCAATCGTAATCAAAATTACATTATAGAGCTTGTTTAAAATTGAAGATCTTATCTACCATGAATGAAATAGCTCGGCTCTGCGTTCCCTCATTTAACCACAAGGCGCACAAAGTGTTCTTGTGAACATGGTGAAAATCCTTGTGCCCTTTGTGGTTAAAGGTATTGTTGGTTTGATACTTACGACTTTGTTAGTACCCATTCGGAAAACATATTTTATATTTTCATCCATTTTAAACAAATTCATAATATGATTTTGATGATAGTTAAACCATCTTTCCATTAAGGCAAACACTTAAATCACGCTACAAGATGATCTTTTCTACTGCTGAAGATTGCCAAACCGCAGTAACCCTATATAATAATTAAATTTGCTTAACTTTTTTAACCCAACAAGTTTGGTTATTACGCCCGTCAAAAAATATTAAAAAATCGAAACTTGTACTTTTCTACAATATTTTGACGTTGATAACCCGTGATGGGCTGGTTAATGGATTGCCCGGAACAACCCTGAATATCCAAAAGTTGACTATTTTCGCCCCGCATATTTCAATCAAACAAACTCGAAAAACAACACGTAAAAATTAATTATCCTATTTAATCTCTTGGAATTTAAACTCTTGAACTTTATACAATCTGAAGGAACATGGTAAGACACATTATCCCAATTGCCCTCTTGTGCTTGGTCGCCTTTCAAGTACAAGCGCAGCGTCCGATGCCCGCTATCGTCAACGGCGCTCTGGGAAAACCCTCCCTCTCGCGGGAAAAAGTACAATGCCGTAATGCTGGTACCCTTACATTTGGTGCGCATCGCGGGCAGAGCAACGATGTCACGCTGGACACCATTTATCTCTGTTTTGGCGATGAACTGGACATTACACATAACGAGCCTGCACCAACGAGTGGCGACCCAGTGCCTGCTACGCCTCCAGGTGTAGGTTATAGCATCTATAACTGTCGTCCTACTATTGATGGACCAAACGTAGCAACGGTTAAAACGGACTCGTGTCTGGTGAACACTCCGCCACCAACACCACCCACTCCATATTACATTTCGGTTGGAAGAAACTTGAAAGGAGATATTACGTTTAAAAATGATACGTTTATCCAAAACAACTTTAATGGGGGCAGACCGGGGCTTTTTTGGTTTGCGCCTGTGACGTATGATAAGTTGGAGGGCGGACAAGCAGGTTATGAAGCTGTTCCCAATGGTCCCGTTGGTCCTTGCGTTGGTGTAAATATCAACGAAGCCTTCGCGGTCGTTTATTTGAATCCGATTACGGCTTCTGAAATTGACAACAGCGTGGGTGCTACGGGCTGTATGGGTTCGTTTCGGGTGCGCGGCGGTTTGCCCGAATTTGAATCGTTGGATCGCCACAACATTGATATTGCTTTAGTGGGGAATCCGAGTGTGAAAGGGCGTATTGAGAATCTGGCAGGAAACAATGACTTGGTCGAATTTTTCGTACCCCAAGCAGGTACGTATACCGTGACGATTGAAGATGGAAAAAGCTGCGGAACGACCTTCACGATGGATATGTCCGGCTGTACAGCGGTCACGTTTTCTTTACCTGCGGTAAGCGCTTTACCGGGGGATGATGTGTGTGCGAATGTAACGGTGGAAAATTTTGATTCGATTGGTTCTATGCAGTTTTCTATTACATGGGATCCCGAAGTATTACAATATCAAAATGTAGGCGGGTTCAACCCAGCATTGCAAGGCTTTGACAGTGGCGATGTGAATGTAGATGTAAATGCAGGTACGCTGGGTTTAACTTGGTTTGACCTTAATTTAACAGGCGCATCGCTACCAGATAGCAGTTCTTTATTTGAAATCTGTTTTAAAGCAATTGGCGCTTTGGGTACAGAAAGTCCCTTACAATTTGGGGACGCACCCGTACCGATTGAAATTGGCACGATTCAAACCGATCAGTTAGGCTTTATTGCTCGAAATGGTATTATATCGCTTTCAACTAATGTAATTATCGCGCTTTTAGAACAAGATAGTGTAAGCTGTCCAAACGCAATGGATGGCTCGTTCAAAGCGACCTTGTTTGGCGGTACGCCTCCGTATAGCTTGCGCTGGCGCTCCATAAATCCGGCGGGTACGCTTAGTGCGCCATTGACGATTACGAATAGTGGGATGAGCGTGACCACTCCTAATTTAATGACGGGCAGTTATGAATTGGTCATTCAAGATGCGGATACCCCGCCGAATATTCTAACTGATACCGTGCGCGTAGAACGAGGACCCTTGTTGGGCGTGAGTTTAACCCCGATTCAACCCGCTTGTTTTGGCGATAGTACCGGTTCGGTGCAGGCAGTTGTGATTTTAGATGGTGTACAACAGACGAATCCTGAAAATAGGTTTACTTTTAATTGGACTCCTGTGGTAGCCGGTAATGTTTCCATTTTAGATTCTGTACCCTTTGGCAGCTATGCCGTAACGGTGACCGACCGAAATGGCTGTACAGGCACTGCGAGTACTACGCTTTCTCAACCACCACGTATTACCGTGACACCTACGATTACAAACGCCACTTGTTCCGGCTCCGAAAACGGTACGATTCGACTTGCTATAACAGGCGGTATTGGCACGTATACCTTGCAGTGGAGCGACAGCAGCACGGCTGGTGTCAATAGAATAGATTTGAATCCAGGTCAATATAGCGTAACGGTCACCGATACGAATAATTGCTCGGTGCAAGCCGGTCCATTCACGGTCGGTGCTGTTAAAACGCTTATTATTGATCCCACAGCTACTTCTAATGTGACTTGTAATGGCGCGGCAGACGGACGTATTTTTGTAACCGGTAGAACGACTGGTCCAGGACAAGCACTGCCTTACACATTCACTTGGCAAGGTCCAGACCCAGTTACTCCCACGAGTACTGCAACAACCAGCGAGTTGACAGACCTTCCAGCAGGTACATATATTGTAACAATGACAGACAGCGACCCGCAAGGTTGTTCCGTAACAGATACTTTTGAAATCACAGAACCACAACCACTTTTTATCCTGTTTGTAGACCAGCAAAATGAAACGTGTATCACTGGCAATGATGGTAGCATAACAATCGCCGTAGACGGTGGCACCGGTGCTTACACTTACGCTTGGACGGACGGTCAAACCGATTCTATTGCTATCAATCTATCGGCTGGTGATTACACCGTCGTCGTAACGGATGCCAATAATTGTGCCGATTCTTTACAAGCAACTATTGAAGCACCTACGCCGCCGAGTATTGCACCCAGCGTCAATGACACGGTAAGTTGCCCCAATAGCACAGATGGTTCGTTGACCGTAGCGGTCTCGCCGGTACAAGGCACCACGATTACGCGCTACCAATGGAGCAATGGTGCTAATACGCAAACAACCAGTGGTTTAAGTCCTGGTATTTATTTTGTAACGGTGACGGCAAGTGACGGCTGTACCAATATAGATTCTGCCATTGTGGCTTCGCCAGGACCCATTGTGTTGGATAGCGTAGCAACCGTTTCGCCTGCCTGCCCAGGTTTTGATAATGGACGAATTGTCATTTTTGCAAGCGGCGGTACGGCTCCTTATCGCTATGTGTGGAATGATGGTACGCAAACCGACACCCTGACAGGCAATGTAAATGGACAACTAAATGCCGGTACGTATCGGCTCACAATTATAGATGCCAATAACTGCGCACCTTTTGATACTACAATCACCGTAAGCGATCCGCCAAGTGTGAATATTACATTTAGTGAGATAGAGGGTGTAAGTTGTTTTGAAAATACGACCGATGGTAGTGCCACAGCAGTCGCAATTTATAGCGATAGTACTGTCGGAGACTTTACATTTAGCTGGCAATCGGGCGAGGTAGAAAATGGCGTGAGTACCTCCACCGCCGTACAATTGGGTGCGGGTGACCAAATTTTAGTCGTAACGGATGCCAATAATTGCGCCAGCATTGACACCGTGAATATTCCAAGTCCACCAGCAATTCTGGTACAAGTAGCAGCCGAACAAGTAAGTTGTAATGGCTTGGCAGATGGTACGATTACGCTCAATCCTTCTGGTGGCGTGCCGCCGTTTACTTTTGAATGGCAAGATAGACCAACCGCAACCGGTGCTACGATTGACAATCTAATTGCAGGTATTTACGAAGCTGTTTTAACGGATAGCAATGGCTGCACCAAAACGCAAACCGTAGAATTGAATGAACCCGCCGCTTTGGAATTGACGTTGGATTTAAACAATACCACCAACGCGGTGAGTTGTAATGGTGACATGGATGGACGTATTACGGTTACGTTTAATGCTGACGATGCGATTAATCCAGTCGGTCCTGCGCCTTTCCGCTGGTCGAATAACGCGGCAGATTCCAGTTCTGCAACTGCCACCAATCTGACTCCAGGCACGTACTCCATAACTTTGACGGATGTGAAAGGTTGTACCGATACGCTATCGCATACCATTTTAGAACCGCAACCCATTGAGGCAATTGTATCCGTGCCAGCGGAACCTCGTTGCTTCGGAGAATCTACAATTATCGTTATTGATACTGTATTTGGTGGTGTAGGCATGACGTTCTTCGATTATACGTTCCAAGTGGATAATAATGGCTTGCGCTTCACGCCTGACCAGCCTGCGACGGTATTTGCCGGTTTGCACATCATTACGATTGAAGACCCGGCAGGTTGTAGTTTTTCGGATACGCTGGAAATTGGTCAACCAGAAGAACTACAAGTCATATTCGACCCAGCAACCATTGAAGTAGAATTGGGCGATTCCATTACCTTGCAGCCAATCGTAAATTCAACGCTCCCGATTGCAACATTCACTTGGACACCTGGCGATTCTACTTTATCGGCTTCCAACATTCAAACTCCGTCGGCAGACCCTTTGCGGGACACGCGTTATACGCTGACCGTTGTGGATGTAAATGGCTGTCGAGATAGTGCAGTAGTGGTTGTAGAAGTAGATTTCAACCGCAATGTCTATATTCCAAATGTCTTCTCTGCGAATGGCGACGGACCCAACGACGAGTTCCGCATTTTTACTTGCAATGGCGTGTTGGGTATTACAAAAGCGGCACTTTTTGACCGGTGGGGCAATCAAGTGTATGCTACGCAAAATTTAGCGCCAGAATGCGCCGGCGTTCGCCTATGGGATGGTCGTTTCAATAACAAGCTGGCGAATCCGGGCGTTTACGTTTACGTGATTGTCATCAAATTTATAGATGGAAGTGAACTGACCTATCGGGGTGATGTGACCCTGCTGCGGTAACAACCAAACTTGTTTGGTTTTAAAAGAAAAACGAGTAACTCGCTCAGAGGGAGTTACTCGTTTTATTTTATAATCAAGTGTATCCTAAAATCCTACAAATCAAGGTCTTACTTAGACACCGGCACCTTCCCACCTGTTTTCAACCCCAACGCCGCCATCATTTTATCGTATATCGCCGTATTTTCATACATTCCCGAAAACAACTCCGCGCCCGGACCATACGCAAACACTGGAATCAATGCCGCTGTGTGTTTATCGGTGGTAAAAGCGCCCACGATATTGCCCATGCTGGAACCTGCATTGATGGCGTAGCCGCCGGTTTCGTGATCGGCTGTGACGATGACGAGCGTCTCTCCGTCCTCTTTTGCAAATTCTAAAACGGCTCCAATCGCCTTATCAAATTCGAGCATTTCACTAATGATATATTTGGAATCGTTGGCGTGCCCACCCCAGTCTATCTGCGAGCCTTCTATCATCATAAAAAATCCCTTCTCGCTGCGCTTATCAAGAAAGCGAACGGCGAGTTTGGTGGCAGGCACCAGATAATCACGTCCTTGCGCGAACGGAATCGGTTCTGCATCCGCTGTAAAATAAGCAAAGGGTTTGCTGTAATTGACCACGATTTTACCAATGTCTTCTTTTATAAAATCAGAGACAAAAAAGCCTTTGGCTTCTAATTCTTGATATAAGTTCCGTGTATCATTTTCCCGTCGGTCGAAATATTTTTTACCCCCACCGATGAACAGGTCAATATCCGTTTTCAAAAAATCGAGGGCAATTTCTTCCATCATCGTGCGCGACTTCACATGCGCAATGAACGCAGCAGGCGTAGCGTGCGTGATGGACGAGGTAGCGACCAAACCCGTTGCCAGTCCTTGGGCTTCTGCTTCTTCCAAGATAGTGCGCACGGGCATTGAGTCGTTATTCACACCAATAGCAGCATTATACGTTTTTACACCAGCAGAGAAAGAAGTAGCAGCGGCGGCAGAATCCGTGATGAGGTCATCCGCAGAATAAGATTTGTGCAAACCAGTATAGGGAAATTGTTCCAGATTCAACTTGTTATTATTAGCATATAAACCAGCCGTGATTTGCGTGAGTCCCATACCATCGCCAATCAAGAGAATAATGTTTTTCGGGCGGCGTGCCAACTTGATTTCTTCTGGCGGGACGGTAGCAGTGGGCTGCGCCTGTTGGCTGCAAGCAGCGGTCATGCCAGAGAGGAGAAGGTAGAGGAGTGTTTTTTTCATAATATATTCAATACTTAGATGATGAGCCGTTTTGCCGATTATAAATCGGTGCTACACGAGTGTATACCGTTTGCCCGGCAAAGCTTTTACAATGCCCTTAAATTCTAAATTCAACAACACCGCAGCCATTTCACTGCCCGGCACTTGCGTTTCGTACGTCAATTTATCAATGCTCGCCTCGGCTGCCTGTCGCAACAAATCTACAATTATTTTTTCCTGTGGGTTCAATTCTACAAAAAGTTGATGTTGAATTAACTTTGGCGCGTCGCTTTCCTCCCAACGCATCACGTAGCCAATATCGGCGGCACTTTCTAACAGCAAAGCTTTATGTGTTTTTATCAAATGGTTACAACCGTGGGAAAATTTATCTTTTAACCTGCCGGGTACGGCAAAAACATCTTTATTATATTCATTTGCAATATGTGCCGATATCATCGAGCCGCCTTTTAGTGCGGTTTCTATTACAATAAGTGCATCAGAAAGTCCGGCTATGATGCGATTACGCATTGGGAAATGCTCGCGGTCAGGCAGTGTGTTGCTTGAAAACTCGGTGAGTAAGCCGCCATTAAAAGTCATTTTTGCAGCCAATGTACGATGTTGCGCCGGATAAATCATTTGAAAACCATGTCCTAAAACACCCACTGTCGGCATATTTAATTCTACACATTTTCGATGCGCTGTTCCATCAATTCCATACGCTAAACCGCTCAGAATGATTACATTGTACGATTTCAATCCTTCTACGATTTCTTCACAAATAGCGATGCCCTGTGGTGTCGGCTGCCGCGTACCAACGATACCCACAATTCTGGCGGCATTCAAATCAGCAGTACCTTTATAATATAAAACAATGGGACTATCGGCATGATGCTTGAGGCGTTCCGGATAATTTTTGTCTAAATAAAAAAATGCCTGCACCTTTTCTTTTTCTATAAAACGCAATTCTACTGCCGCTTCTTTCAGCACATCGGCGTTCAAAATCTGGTCTGCAATGCGCTCGCCAATGCCGGGGATTTTCATCAACTCGCGCTTTTTCGTCGCAAACACTGCCTGCGCACTACCGCAATAGCTCACCAGCGTACGAGCCGTGACTGCCCCCACGAGCGGAATTTTGGTCAATGCAATTGGATATAATAGTTCGTCCATCGTTCGTTTAGACGTAGTTATGACCAAATGGCAACAGATTTAGTCGGTTTTTTTTGATAAAAAATGCAGAAATTCCCAAATTTGACGATATTTCAAAAATAATCATTCTGCTAAGTAGTTCGCATTGAATAATTGAGCGTATTTATTTTTTTAATTAACTGGCTAACAAGCACATTGGCAAATTAGCATAACTTATCCCGCAAAGCGGGATTAGCACATTAACTTATGAGTGAAAATAAATCCGGTTTACTACCTCGTATAGAAATTATTATCATCGCTGTATTCTTTATCGGCTTCCTGCTCTGGGCAATGTCCCGTTGCAATTCTACGCGTGCTAATTACGCTGCGGAGGATTTAGAAGAAGTACAGGCAGATTCGTTGATGCGTGCCATGAATCAAGCGACGATTATAGAAAAAGCCAGAAAAGACAGCATTACCGCTGCGGCGAAAGAGCTAGAAGCGCGCACAATTCGAGAGCGCATCACGCCGCTTTACACGACGGTAGAAAAAGTAAATGTACGCAGAGAACCTAAATTAACAGGTGCAGTCGTAAGTCGTTTAGAATTGGGGGAGGAAGTCACCTTTTTGAATGAAGTCACTGATTTCAAACAAACCATCATCATTGAAGAAGTGGAAAAAACCGAGCCTTGGATAAAAGTAAAAACGCAAGCGGGTAGAATCGGCTGGGTGTACGGCGGCACGGTGAGTTATTATAAAGTTGAAAATTAAAATGCGAAATGTGAAAGCTGTAACGAAAACAACTTTCACATTTCATATTTTAACTCTACTGATCCAACTTCGTCAATTTATACTTTTCAATTATCAGACTTAATTGCGCTGCGCAATCTTTTTTAGCTGGCTTGAAATATAATGTTCGTAAGTTGGTTTAAAATTCTTATTATAACCTTGAAATGAAAAGATGATGTCTCCTTTTTGATTTATTAATATAAAATGTGGAAGACCTTCCGGCAAATATCTTTTAGAAAACGCTTGATTTTCATCTTGTAAAACAAACATATCAGAATAGGGAAGATGGCTGTTTTTAAAAGTTTTTTCAATCCCGATTGTCGTCTCCCCTTTTTTAAGAGGTCGAGTGTATAAATAAATATGTTTAAAATTTTTATATTTATTTTCTTGTTCCTTTAAAAAAGGATGCAAATCGCGCATGGCGGAAATGCAGTTACCACAGTATTCACTCCACGTTTCAACGAGCGTCACTTCGTTGCGCAAAGTATCAAACTGGTTGTTGCCACTGGCATCTTTCCACACCAGCGATGTATCGCTTAGATCTATTTGAGGTGGATACCCTTTAGCATACATCATTCCTTGAATAAAATATTTTTGAGGACTCCAAAAGAAAGCATAAAAAGCAAAAGTAACGCTCAGTAATGCGCCATACGCGAACCAAAATCGCTGCGGTGCGAGCCAGAACCCGAATGAATACGCCAATAGGCAAGCAGTAGGACCAGTAGCCCAATTATTTAAATTAAAAAATAAACCTATAATAAAATAAAAAATAAAAGCAAAAGCCGATATTGTATATAATTTCAAAGTGTTAT
>CAZJXN010000154.1:0-12674 GCA_964549655.1 uncultured Saprospiraceae bacterium | reverse complement strand
GCTGGGATTATGCAGAGTTGGTAGAAACCTATCAAAAAGGTATCGAAAAAATGCGTCGTACCCATATTCCAGCACTTTTTCACATCGAGGAACTCACGCAGCCGTTGGGGCACTCTACTTCGGGCTCGCACGAGCGATACAAAACCAAAGAGCGGCTTGAGTGGGAACGGACGTATGATTGTTTGGTGCAAATGGAACACTGGATGATTGACAATCAGCTCGCAACGGCAGAAGAATGTGAAGAAATCCGACAGAAAGCTAAAAAATATGCCCGCGATTGCCGCGACCGTGCTTGGAAAGCTTTTAATAATCCGGCTCAAGTAAAAACCCGAGAACTCAAAGATATTTATACTGCATTGGCAGAAGAAGATGGCGACATCGCTGCGTTGCAGGAAGAATTAGTACAACTCCTTAATCCACTCCTTGGTGAATTATTACAAAATGCCCGCCGCGCTTCGTATCGAACCCTCGGCATGCACTCGCCCGCCCGAACCGCGCTCGTGGATTGGATTGCGCAAGCAAACGCTACTGGTAAACAGAACTATGCTACGCATTTATACAGCGAATCTCCTTATTCCGCGCTGAAAGTGCCAGTCGTTGCT
This sequence comes from uncultured Saprospiraceae bacterium, assembly GCA_964549655.1. Classification (GTDB taxonomy): domain Bacteria; phylum Bacteroidota; class Bacteroidia; order Chitinophagales; family Saprospiraceae; genus JADJNW01. Next base: position 12,072 of record CAZJXN010000154.1, on the reverse strand, counting down.
CCGGTTTATGCGGAAGATGCACCTATTAAAAATGGATTTGAAATTTTGAATGCTTTTTTTGATACGGTTTTTGAAAAATATCCGAATTTATATGCTTTTGGAGAAGATCTCGGCAACATAGGCGATGTAAATCAGGGATTTTCTGGTTTGCAAAAAAAGTACGGTGAATCCCGCATTTTTGACACCGGCATCCGCGAGTGGACGATTATGGGTCAAGCGATTGGCATGGCAATGCGTGGACTGCGCCCGATTGCGGAAATTCAATATTTGGATTATTTGTTGTATGGTTTAGAACCATTGTCGGATGACCTCGCTACTTTGCGGTATCGCACCAATGGCATTCAGCAAGCGCCCGCTATCATTCGCACTCGAGGGCATCGGCTGGAGGGCATTTGGCATGCAGGTTCTCCGCTGGGTATGATGATCAATTCTTTACGTGGAATGTACGTACTTACGCCAAGAAATATGGTGCAAGCCACCGGTTTTTATAATACGCTTTTACAATCGGACGATCCAGCAATTGTTATAGAATGTTTGAATGGCTATCGTTTGAAAGAACAGTTACCGGATAATATCGGCGAATATACAGTTCCATTAGGCATCCCAGAAATTTTGCAAACCGGCTCAGATGTAACATTGGTGACGTATGGCTCGTGTGTACGCGTGGCACAGGCAGGCATCCAATTACTTCAGGAACACGGCATTTCAGTAGAATTGATAGATGTGCAAACCCTGTTGCCATTTGATATAGAACATCATATTTTAAAATCTGTGCAGAAGACTAACCGAATTCTATTTTTGGATGAAGATGTACCGGGCGGTGCTACTGCCTATATGCTACAACAAGTGCTGGAAATACAGGGCGGTTATCAATATTTGGACTCTGCGCCAACCACGCTTACTGCCGCGCCGTATCGCCCGCCGTATGGCTCCGATGGCGATTATTTTAGCAAACCCAGTGCGGAAGATGTATTTGAGGCGGTGTATAAAATGATGCACGAAGTAGAACCGGAGCGGTTTCAAGAAGCGTAGGACGCTTCTTGAAACCTATTCGTCCTCCCAATAAAATTTTTCACACACGCCGCACTCTGAATAAGAAAATCGTTATAGCTTTACTTTGAAAAATCTTTGCTCGCGCTTTATGAAAAGCGAGAAATTCAATAGACGCGATTCAACCAAAAAGCGGCAAGCGACTAAGAAGAAAAGGATTCAAAGAAAAAGTACGATTGATTGTTTGATTACTTAACCAAAACCCTCTATTTGTATGAAGTGTCTCTATCCGAAAGCCAGCGCCTTGCTGGTATTCTTGCTATTGGTAGCGACTGCTGCCACGGCGCAATTTACTGCAACGGGTAATGTCAAAGATGATGCTGGACAGCCGCTTGTCGGTGTCACCGTCCTGGCGAAAGGCACTACCATCGGGACCGCCTCCGACCTGGATGGCAATTTTAGCCTGCAATTGCCCGGAGAAAGTGCCAACCTACAATTTTCTTACACCGGTTTTAAAAGCAGAGAATTAACCGTGACTACTGCTAATCCTACGGTTGACCTCACGATGGAGGAAGAAATCAGCCGTTTGGAAGAAGTGATCGTCACAGGTTTAGCTTCCGGCGTAAAACGCTCCAACTCTGGGAATGCAGTCACATCTATCAACGCCGAAGAACTCAACGGCGGCACCAATGCGCAAACGCTGGACAATGCCCTGTTTGGCAAAATACCCGGCGTACAAATGACTGCCAACAGCGGTGCGCCTGGCGGTGGTGTAAACGTGCAGTTGCGCGGTGTGTCTACGCTGGGGTCGGGTTCGTCGCAGCCGCTCTACATCATTGACGGCGTTTATGTGGATAATTCCAGTATTCGCAATGGACGTACCCAAGCGAGTGGTGCCGGTGGCGGTGCTGCCGGTGCGAATCAGGATGATGCGGCGAATCGTATTGCCGACATCAACCCAGATGACATCGAACGTATCGAGGTACTTAAAGGTCCTTCCGCCGCCGCTATTTATGGTACACGCGCCAATGCGGGCGTTATCATCATTACGACTAAAAAAGGTAGAGCCGGTGAAACGCGCGTGAGTCTGAACCAAGATATTGGCATCGCACAGGGTCAAAATTTTGTAGGATTCGAACCTTGGGACGAAGCGAAAGTGGCACTTTATTACAGCGGTACGCGCCGCGATACGGAACTGCAACGTTATCGGGATGCAGTGGCTGCCGGAACGATTACTGATTGGGAAGAATATTTTTATGGAGAAACACCCATATTGTCCAATACACAATTGAGCGTAAGCGGTGGTAATGAACGCACGCAGTTTTTTGTGTCGGGTGGTTTTCAGACAGAAGATGGCATCATCAAGCGTACGGGCTTCGACCGCTATTCACTTCGGGCTAACGTGGACCACAAGTTGAACAACTTTATTCGCGTTTCTTTCAACAACAACTACGTCAGAAGCAACACAGACCGAGGTTTCACGGGCAATCAAAACAACACAGGTGGTAGTATCGGTTACACGATTGCTAACCTGCCGACTTATGCAAACATGTTTCCAGATAAAGCTGGTAATTATCCAAACAATCCTTATTTCAACGATAATCCAATTGCCATCCGCGATTTAAGTACCAATGATGAAGTAGTGGACCGTTTTATCTCCGCTGTTACCGTAGATGTGGACTTAATCCAGGGTTCTAATTCCTATTTGAAATTTCGACTCAATGGCGGCGTGGATTATTTGAGCGGTAACACACTATTGCATTTTCCTGAAATTTTGCAACATCAGCGCGCTACAGCCCAGCCCGGTGATTTGCTGACGGGTCGCCAAGACAATCTCAACGTTAACGTACAAGGCTTTTTCATTTTCAATACCAACTTGAGTAAGGTGAACCTCACCACAACGCTTGGCGCCGTACGCCTCGATCAACGCTCCGATTATTTACTAGTGCGCGGCAGGGGCTTGGCAGGTTTACAACAGAATCTTCGCTGGGCGAGAGTAGTGGCTACTGAATCACAAGTGAAGCAGATTGTGACAGACTTTGGTTTGGTTGCGCAGCAAGATTTCAACTGGGAAGATAAAATTATCGGTTCGCTGGGTATCCGTTTTGATAAATCCACGTTGAATTTGAAACAAGATTACTATGCTTTTCCAAAAGCGGCGTTGGCTTTGAATGTTGCCAATTTTGATTTTTGGACTTTCAAAGACGTAGTGAATCAATTCAAATTGCGTGCCGCATATGGAGAGACAGGTGGCTTGCCCAATTTTGGCGTGATTTATGAAGCACTCGACCCGCAGTTAGTTGCTGGGCAATTGGCAGGTCAAGTTGGTGGTCGAGCTATTGACCCGAATTTAGAGCCAGAGACTGCCTCCGAATTAGAGTTTGGTTTGGATGCATCTTTCTTCAACGACCGAATTTCTTTGGAAGCTACTGTTTATAATAAAGAAGTACGCGATTTGATTTTTGACTTGGTGCCAGCTTCTTCTACGGGCATCACCGCCATTGCTACCAACGCCGCCGATTTACGAAATCGTGGTTTTGAATTGGGTTTGGGCTTCACCCCAATCAGAAAAGACAATTTCAATTGGTATTCTAAGGTATTGTACTGGCAGAATCGCTCAGAAATTACTGACTTGCGCATCCCCATCCGTACGACGGGTGGCTTTGGCGTGGCACTGGGCACTTATTTGTTCGCAGAAGGCTACTCCCCTACTACGGTGGTGGGCAACCCGCCGAACCCTGCTATTCCGGGTGGTGCGACCGTGTATGGCGACCGACAGCCCGATTTTCAGATGTCTTTTTTCAATCAAATGACTATCTTTAAAAATTTTGACTTTAACTTCCTCTTGCATTACCAAAATGGCGGTTCGTCTATTAATTTGAATGCATTCTTGTGGGATACCGGTGGGGTGTCGCCAGACTGGAGTGACCCTGCAGAAGTGCGCAACGCTGATGGTACCGTGACTCAAACCGTGCGAGGCAGAGCCAGAGGATTAGAGCGTGCTGCTGGCAATACGGGCGTGTACATTGACCCGACGGATTATTTGAAACTGCGCGAAGTGGGTTTGTATTACACTTTGCCTAAGAGTTTGTTGGGCAATACTTTTGAACGCGTAAAAATTGGCGTCTCTGCAAATAACATCCTCTTATCAACGGAATTCACGGCTTACGACCCAGAGTCGTCCAACTTTGGTTCACAACCGATTAACGCCGGTGTGGAAGTCGCGTCTTTCCCAAGTTCAAGAAGATTCTTTTTCCATTTTAAATTGGATTTTTAATGAATTGTTGAATTGTATTAATTTTTAATTTACAAAATCTACTTTAAAACTATGAAATCCATCATATTTAGAACAAAGCAACTCGTCGTACTCACGCTCATCGTAGGCATGACTGCCTTCACCGCTTGCGAAGTAGAGCCGTTAACAGACCCGAATAATCCTTCGTTGGAAAGCGTAACGACGGATGCCTCCAAAGTGGATTTACAATTGCTCGTTACTGGCTTGGAGGCGCGTCATCGCGGCTACTTGACCAATGTCGTGCAGATGTTTGGATCGTTTGGGCGGGAAGTGCTGCCTTATTTTGCTTCCGACCAGCGCTTCACAGAGGACTGGCTTGGGTTAAAAAGGACGACTACTTATCCTGATTTTTTTGGTGCGGGTGGCAGTTACACCACGCCCTTTCAAGCAGTGAAGCAAGCAAACGTACTTGTACAGGCAGCTACCGACGCAACTGTACTCACCGATCTAGAGCGCAAGGGCTACTCAGGTTTTGCCAAAACAATTGCAGGTTTTCAAATGATTTGGCCCCTGATGCAGCAGTACCAAAACGGTATTCGAGTGGATGTAACGAATCCTTTGAATCCAGGTCCAATCGTGGGTTACAAAGAAGCCTTAAAAGCCATTCGCCAAATGTTGGATGAGGGCAATGCCGATTTGAAAACAGCCGGTACTACTTTTGCTTTTACATTGTCTTCGGGCTTTGCGGGTTTTAACACGCCTGCCAATATGATCAAGTTGAACCGTGCCATTGCTGCTCGCGCGGCTTTGTATGATGAGGATTGGCAAGGGGCTTTAACGGCTTTAAATGAGTCTTTTCTCGATTTGAATGTGACGGCGGCTACGGCTAGCAAGATGAATGTGGGTCCGACTCACGTGTATGGCGAAGCACCGGATGTGAATAACCCGCTATTCTATCCGTTTGACCGCCCGACGAACACGATTTTGATTGTACATCCTGATTTGTTGGAAGATGCACTGCCCGGCGATTTGCGTGTGACCAATAAATTTATCAAGCGCACTGCTAACCCCGCTCAATACGCCACCCTGCGTACCGCGAATGGCAACTTGATACCCGGCGAATTTCAAGATAAAAGATGGGCTACCAATATTACGGCTTTTCCTTTTTTCAGAAATGAGGAACTGATTTTGATTTACGCCGAAGCACAAGCCCGTGTCAATAATGTGGCAGAATCCACTCGTGCCATCAACGTGGTGCGCAATACTTGGGGCTTGCCCAATTACGCCGGTGCAACTACAACTGACGCGCTGATTGACGAAATCCTCTTTCAGCGCCGCTATTCGTTGTGGGCAGAAGGCGGTCACCGTTGGATTGACTTGCGTAGAACGAATCGTCTAAATGCTACCTATGTAGATTTACGTGATCAAGGCAACGTTTTCACACAAGTGGATCGCCCAACGGCGGAGACGAACTGGGATAAGCGGTAGGTTAAAGCGTCCTACGGTTCGGAACCGTAGGACGCTTTGATCAGAATAGAGCCGTTCTTGTGTAAGAGCGGCTCTCTTTATTTAACGTGAATTATGTATTAAAAAAGAGCCAAAACGCCTGTTAGGTAGAGATTTCTTCCCGAAATAGTACTTTCATAACATTGGAAATCGCTTCGTGCCAATGTGAATTACACCATTTTCAATCAATGACGACGTATGTTTTTTACATTAGTATGCTATTTTCCAATGTGTTCTGGCATCTGACTTCTGGCATCTAAATTAGTATTAGATTTTAAAATCCTACTCTAAAGTGCGCCGTAGGCGCAAAAAAAAGGCTGCTTCCGTGAAGAAGCAGCATCTAACCCAAACAAATAAACAAACACAAAAGCCCGAAGGCTTATCTTTAGGTAGCTTTATGCGGCAGAAGTTATAAAAACAGCGGCGGTTAATCCAGCCGCTGTCCATGGCTACAAATTTACACCTATTAATCAAATGTCATAACATAAAGTGGTAATTTGTTATTTATTTTTGTAGATTTCTTATCGTATTCGGCAATTCTTATTCCATATTCATCTAAATCTTAGACAAACAATAAGAAACCAGCAACTTCAAACTTTAATTTGCCGTAAACACATAAGTAAGTAGGCAGTTTACAGTAAGCAGTTCGCAAAACATTGAAAATCAATTAATTATTCTAAAATAAAAATGTCGTTTAATTCTGCTCGATTACATACACCGCGCCGGCTCCAGCAGCACTGTTATTGGCTACCGGATTCACGCCCGTACTACTGCCATCTTCATTCGGGCTGCCAATGGCACCGCGCTGGGCGGTAGTCATATGCGGTATGAGCAAGCCCTTATCGGTTTTTTCTAATTCCAGTAACGCACTCGGCGTAGTCACCGTCGGGTTATCGCCGATTTTTACCTGCGCAGTAAGCGGTAAGGCTTCCAATAAATCAGCAAAGTAGAAGAAAGTAAACGTGTAAGTTCTTCATGGTTAAAATGTAAATTTATTTGAAAAAATGTTTTAATGCCGTTATTCGGTACTTGTTATTCGGTATGCGTATAGTGCTTCCAAACCTCCTATCACCCGTCACCCCCTTTTTCACCCCGCCACCGTCACCCACACCACGTCACTCCACTGCCCCACGCGCTCGTCCCTCAGGCGATAGATGGCGCGGTACTGCCACACGCTGCTTTGCCCCGGCGCCAGCAGCGGCTCCATATCGGTATAATTGGGTACGGTATCAATAGCAAGGAAAATGCCACTGCCCATCGCCATTTTGCTTTTGAATTTCCAGGGCACTCATACCCTGGCGCGTCCAGACGATTTCGGGATGCCCACCGCCGACCAATCGCAGGGTGATGGCAGGTTTTATGGTATTCGTATCGGTAGTGATTTCTGAACCGACAATGCCCAGATCGTTACTATCGGCTTCGCTGTAGTTGATACTGGCTTTAATGCGATTCACAATTGCTTTGGCACGGGTAAAAACACCTGGCGCTACTGCTGGCGGGAGCATCATCATAGGTGGCATGAGCGGCTGTAGCATCCCACCACTGTTCAAGCCACTACGGATGGCTTCTTTGTGCTTGGTAATCGCATTTTGGTAAGCACTCGATTGATTTTTGTATTTGATAAGCGCGTCATAATACGTAGCACTTTGTTGCATATCCGTATTTTCCTCTGGGGTAATGCCATATTTCATAGCAAAATTAGGCAGCTTAGCAGCAAAGTTATTGAGCCAAGCAGCGCGCTCTTCGTCGTTGGACGGCAGGTAGTATTCTTTTGCCATACTTGTAAAGTTTTTAGTGTTAAGTAATTGATTATCGAATATCGGGTTAACCCCGAAGGGGTAATATATTTATAGACAATTGACAATCAACGGGTTTTGAACCCCGACGGGGTGACACATTATACGTAAATAGTGTCACCCCGCTGGGGTTCAAAATAGATGTTGTCGGTTTTTTTATAAATACGCCACCCTGTCGGGGTTAAGTCCGTTCATTTGAAGGAGTCACTTCGAAGAACTGTGTCAAGAGGAAAAAAGAGGATAAATTAGAGCATCAAAAACCTTGACAGATGGAAAAAGAATTTAATTACGAAAACTTTGAAAGGGAAGCCATCGAGCAGCTTCGCGCGGGTAGAGGCGCATTGGGTAAAGACGGGGTATTAACGCCCTTATTGAAGCGGTTTTTAGAAAAAGCGTTGCAATCGGAGTTGGATCTACATCTGGCGGAAACAAAAGAGATGCCCAACCGGCGCAATGGCAAGGGCAGCAAGCGGGTCAGGAGCAGTGTGGGGAGTTTTGATTTGGAAACGCCACGCGACCGCCAGGGGAGCTTTGAGCCGGAAATTGTCAAGAAACGGGAGGTGTTTTTGGGCGAGGATTTGGAGGAAAAAATCATCCGGCTCTATGCCCGAGGGATGAGCTACGAGGACATTCGGGGACATTTGCAGGAGATGTACGGTTTGGAGATTTCGGCGGGTAAATTGAGTCAGATTACGGATAAAATATTGCCGGAATTAGAAAGCTGGCGGGTTCGACCTTTAGAATCGCTGTACGTCATCGTGTATCTGGATGCCATCCATTTTAAGGTGCGGGAAAATGGGCAAGTCCAAACCAAAGCCCTGTATAATGCCATGGGTGTCAAAAAAGACGGACACAAGGAATTACTGGGTTTGTACTTATCGGCTTCAGAAGGTGCCAAGTTCTGGCTAAGTGTCCTAAGTGACCTGCAAAACCGAGGCGTGAAGGACATCCTGATTGCCTGCATTGACAATATGCTTTCGATTGGGAAAGAGGCGAAACCGTAGGGTACCGACGGGCTTCAGCCGCCGCCGCGTGACATTGTCTGAACGGTGATACCCGTGATTAATATGATTTTTCTGATACGCGCCTAACTGTCTGAACTGTGATATATTTGATTCGTATGATTTTTCTGATCCCGCCTTACCTACGCGTAATTATCAAAAGCATCACACAAATCATAAAAATCACCGTGCAGACATCCCTCCACGAAACAATCACCCCCATCACATAAATCATAAAAATCACCGTGCAGATAATTGTCTGAACCATGATGTCCGTGATTAATATGATTTTTTTGATACCCGCCTAACTGTCTGAACCGTGATACCCATGATTAATATGATTTTTCTGATGCCCGCCTAACTGTCTGAACTGTGATATATTTGATTCGTATGATTTTTCTGATCCCGTCTTACCTACGCGTAATTATCACCCCCATCACATAAATCATAAAAATCACCGTGCAGACAAAAAAAATCGACCGCTGCGCGGTAAAAACCCGTACCACTTAAAAAGGGTAAAAGGGTAAAAGAAAAAAAGGGTTAGTGCCGGACCAAACGAAAGCCGATACTGTCGTATCGGTCCGTCGGATTGCCCCCGTCGCGATCCGCAGCGCGGCAGCTACTAGGATAGTTGACCCAAGACCCGCCACGAACCACGCGGATGCCTCCAGTTTCTGCGCCGCGAGGATTTTGCAGCCCCCCTTGTCCCCCTAAGGGGGAGGTAGAATAGGATGCATACCAATCCCAGCACCACTCCCACAAGTTGCCACTCATATCGTACAAGCCAAGTGCATTGGGCTTTTTTTGCGCTACCGGCTGGGTGCGGCTTTTGGAATTTTCGTTATACCAACCTAATTCGTCGAGTTCATTTCCTCCGGCATAAGTATAGTTAGCCCCACCCCGACCCTCCCCAGAGGGGAGGGAGTGAACGCCGCCGCGCGCCGCGAACTCCCATTCGGCTTCGGTGGGCAAGCGGTAGCCTTTTTTTGTCCAGTCCGCCCGTATTTCATCGCTGCGCAAGTCGCCACTGTACACCGTATCGTTTTTCAATTCCGTAAATTGTTGGGTCACCCAATTGGCATATTCGATTGCATCGTACCATCTTACATTCACGATAGGGTTGTCACCCCACAGCCCCCAGCCGGGCGCTTCCAGTTCTTTTTGGGTGGCTACCGCAAAAAGGTTATACTGCCACACGGTGGTTTCGGTTTTCGCCATTTGAAAAGAACTCACGGTGACCGCGTGTGGCGGCTTTTCATCACCACTCTCATTACTTCCCATTGCAAAGGTGCCGCCTTCCACCTTCACCATTTCTGGGTAGTAGCGTTTTTCGAGCGCGGTGTAGTGCGCAGTATTCAAATTTTTAATCGCTTCCAACAGTGCTTTCCTTTCATTTGAAACCACCTTTGTTTGCAGCAATTTTAAGGTAGAATCCGCCTTGGTCGCTTGGTCCGTTTCCGTATAAAAAAAAGCCACTTCCTGTATCCGCTTCACGACTTCAGGTCGCTGTGCATTAAGGGCAATCGCTGCCTGACATTTTTCGCGGGCAGCGGCGTAGTTGAGTTGCAGGATATTCTGGTCGGCTTCGCGCAGCAGGAGCGTAACGGTTTGGGGGGCGGTGCGCTGGAGGTTGCGCAGTGTCGTTTCGGCTTCGTATGTTTTCTGTTGTGCCAGTTGGAAATTCTGGTCGGCTAATCTTCTTTGTGCTTCCGTTGTGGCTTGTTCCTTTTTCACTTGTTCAAGCGCAGCCTTTGCTTCGGCTTCTTTAAGGGTAGCAAGATTCAGATTCACTTCTGCTCGCTCTGTAGCTACTATCGCTTCTCTGGATTTTGCCTCCGCATTTCTTTGGGCACGCACCGCTATAACGGAAGCTACAATTGCAATAGCAGCTAAAAAGAAACCTACCATCGCCAAAATCGTAGCCCTCCGACTGCGGCGGCGCTCCTCGCGGGCTTTCGCCTCGGCTTCCTGTGCGCGTTGCTCGGCATTGCGGCGTTCCTTGTCGGCTTCGCGCTCGGCTTTGGCTTTCAGCACGGGCGCGATGAGGGTGTCGTGGCTCAGTTCGTAGTTGTAGCCACCGAGGGTATTCATCTCGCGGCGCAGCAGGAAGGTATTTTCCAGTCGGGTTAGCAGGGCGCGGGTCGCACCTTGCGTGGCGAATTGCTGTACCAGCAGGTCGGCATCTACACTCAGGCGGCGGGCTTCGCCTTTTTGCACGTCTTCGTAGAGCAAGCCGTACTCGATGAGTTCGCGGGCGGCTTCGCGCTCGCTGGGTTCGAGTCGGTCGAGTTGGCTGCGGTAGTAGGCTTCATATACATTGGCAATGTCGGGCAGATCGTCGGCGTGTACGTCGGGTTTGCCGTCGTGGTCGCGGTTGCGGATGCGTCCGTTGATGACCTCATTTTCAATATATTGGCAGAGGATTTGTAATTGAAATGCTTCGATGCCGCTGCGCACATTACTGGCAGCCGTTGTTGCCCCACCCTTACCTTCCCCTGAAAGGGAGGGAGTGGATAATTCCTTTACAATTTTGTCCAAGGCGCCTTCCGTATAAGCAAAAGGTACCGAAAGAAACGTTTCGGTTGCGGTGTTGGGCAGTGCTGCGGGTTTTATAATCGCTTGCCGGGCTTGGTTGGGCGACAAGCCTTTGAGTTCGTAGCGTTTGTATAAAATAGCAGGCAGCTTGTCTTTCAGGCTATCGAGGTCACTCATGCGGTCGGAGCGAATGGCGAAAACGGCTTTGACATCCAACTTGCGCGAGAGGTATTGGCGTTGCTCGGCGGTGTAGTCGTCCAGCGCGTCGCGCACGGCTTGGGGTAGGGTTTTGTACAATAGCTCCGCAAGTTCTTCTTTGAATTGCGTTTGCTGGTCTTTGGGGTAAGAGAAAAATTCTTCAAATTGGTCGAAGACCAGCAGGAAGTGCCGATTGGCGTTGGTCTGTCTTTTTTTGAACTGCTGCCAAAGCGTGTCGTTGGCTGCAAAAGTGCCTTCGGGGTTTTCTTTGGTTTCTTCCAGTAGGCGGCGGCGCACCTGCTCCAGCGGCGGAATGCTGTTGCCGTCCACGTACAGATTAAAACGCACGGTAATCGGGTGGTAACGCGCATCGCTATCCGGCAGGGCATCGCGGAAGGTGGGAAGGATACCGGCATTGAGCAGCGAGCTTTTGCCATAGCCCGATTTGCCGAAGAGCACCACCAGCTTTTCCAGCAGAATAAGGTCACACAGGTCGTCAATATCCTGATCGCGCCCGAAGAAGATATGTTGGTCGGACGTTTCAAAGGGTTTTACGCCAGGGTAGCGGTAGGTGCTCATGTCGTGGTATTTTGTATCGCCTAACTGTCTGAACGGTGATGGCTATGATTATTGTGATTTTTTTGATACCCGCCTAACTGTCTGAACTGTGATGGCGGTGATTAATATGATTTTTATGATACCTGCCTAACTGTCTGAACTGTGATGTCCATGATTAATATGATTTTTATGATACCCGCCTAACTGTCTGAACTGTGATGTCCATGATTAATATGATTTTTATGATACCCGC
>CAZJXN010000153.1:0-12682 GCA_964549655.1 uncultured Saprospiraceae bacterium | reverse complement strand
ACCTTAAAAGAAAAGTTGATTTAGATCGATTTTCTAAAGTGCCAAAGTAGAACTAAATAAATGAATTTCGAGCAAGGATTAGGAAATTTTCAAAATTTCCTAATCCTTTTTTAATTAAAAAACAATATAACCATTCAACAATATAACCATTCTTTCCCCTGCATTGTTACCCCAATCGTATGGACGATTTCATTCAAACATTAGCCGACCGATTACAACAACCCTTGCCCGGTCAAGACGCGCAGTTTAAGATGGCGCACGCCGCCCGACGCACCGCTGTAAGTACGCCACCCGATGCACGACAGGCGGGCGTACTCGCACTATTTTATCCAAAAGATAAGGAATGGCATCTTGTATTTATTGAACGGGATTCGTCCAATCCCAACGACCGACACGGCGGACAAATCAGTTTTCCCGGTGGAAAATATGAAGTAGGCGATGAAACCCCTGCCAACACTGCCTTGCGGGAAGCTCAAGAAGAAATAGGCGTTGACCCAGCTAAAATAGAAATACTCGGCGCGTTGACCAATTTGTACATTCCAGTCAGCAATTTTCAAGCAAATCCCTTTGTCGGATTCACATCAGAAACGCCCAATTTCGTGCCGCAGGAACGGGAAGTTCGCTCTATTCTCGAAGTGCCATTTTCCCTTTTACAACAGCCCGATATTATACAATACATTGATTTACAACTTGCTCAAAATATGACGTTGCGCGAAGTGCCGCATTTCAATTTGTTTGGCAAAGTCGTGTGGGGCGCTACGGCGATGATGTTAAGTGAGTTGCTGGAGGTAATACAAGAAGAACAATTGTAGAATGTTTCTACTATAAGACTAAAACATCGCGCATTCGTTTCCGTTGTATAAATACTTATGAAAATACCAACTTACACCCATTACATCCCGCTCTGCCTTTTTGCATTGCTTTTTGCTATGGCTTGCAATAATCAGCCCATCTCCAATACCGCCAATTTGATAGATAGCACGATCGTCGCAGACACAATAAAAGAACCAGAAAAACCAGAAATAGATACCGCAGCCTACAATGATTTGATAAAATACCTCGCCAATGGCGACACGACCGGCAAGTGGCCCGTGAAGGAACCAGCGTCGCCGTTGCTTGGTGCGGTTTTGCCGTTCAAGCGCGTGGTCGCTTACTACGGCAATCTATTTAGCAAACGAATGGGTATTTTGGGCGAAATTCCTAAACCAGAAATGCTCAAAAAATTGCAAGGAGAAGTAGCAAATTGGACAGCGGCAGATAGCTTGATTCCCGCTATTCCCGCCTTGCATTACGTCGCCGTGACTGCCCAAAAGCAACCCGGAAAAGGCGGCAAATATCGCTTGCGAATGCCATTTCATCAGATTGATACAGTATTGAATTGGGCTAAGGAAATTGACGCGCTTACTTTTTTGGATGTACAAATCGGACACAGTACAGCGAAGGACGAAACTTTAGCACTATTAGAATATTTAAAAATGCCGACTGTTCATTTTGGCATTGACCCAGAGTTTTCAATGTCAGACGGCAAGCGTCCTGGCTCCAGAGTCGGCGGTTTTCAAGCCGCTGAAATTAATGAAGTGATAGATATTTTAGCCGATGTAGTCAAGAAAAATAATATTCCACCCAAGATTCTCATTCTACATCGTTTTACTAAAAATATGATACGCGATTATAAAAGTATCAAAATCGTACCGGAAATACAAATCGTGGTGGATATGGACGGCTTTGGCAGCAAAGCATTAAAGAAAAATACGTGGCAGCGTTACATTTATCCAGAACCTATTCAATTCACTGGTTTTAAAATCTTTTACGGCAATGACAGTAAAGGCAAAAACACGATTTTCACGCCGCAAGAGTTGTTACGATTCACACCGAAGCCGATTTATATACAGTATCAGTAGGGAGAAGTCGGATTTTACAAAAATTCAACCGTGAGACTGTCTTGGTAAGGATTTTCTTCATGATTGACAACGTAAACTTTAGTGGTTAGCCAGTTTAGTCGCTTTTTAAGTAGATTTTCCAAATTTCGATCGGCTCGTTTTTCGCGCTTTTCCTGAATAGGTCTTGGCGTAGGACTTGAATTTTCTTCCAGCCAAAGCACTACTTGTAGGGTTTTCCTATTACTTCCTAAACAATCCAAATACGCTTTATACTCCGCAGAATGATGGGTAGAATTTCTTGCGCCACCTACAATTCCAGCTAAGGTATCTCGAACTTTCTGAGCCGTTTCATTAGCCAAATCTTCGGGCTTGGGGCGTTCATATCCTCTATAATTGGTCGCTTCAATGAATAATAAAACATCTTTGTTTAAAATACCAAGAATATCAACTCCCTTTGAGCCAAAAAAGGCTTGATTGGGTTGGTTACAATTTGAGCAAGTTATGACTTTTGTAATGGTAATAGACTTTTGTAAAATCTTATGCTCCGATTCTGCATCATATTTCATCAAATAGGTCCACTTTGTATCGTCAAAATCAAATCGCATCCGGCTTTGGGTGTCCTCAATGTGCATGACTTATACCAGTATGCAGTTGGCTGTACGCAGTTGGCAGTCAGTAAGTGATTGATTTACATGGTTTTAAAATAATTTAATACGCCATTTTAATTTCATTTTAGTATTATATCTTGATTTCGCTTCTGGAAAGGCGATATGCCAAATCATCGTAACTTGCAAATTCTCTTTGAATAGCATCATTCTGAATAGCTCCTAAGGTGTCGCCATACTCTATTTCGGTGCCGTTTTCACCTTTATACAAACCAAAAAAGCGCATGGGCGGAGTGGCTTTACCAGACTCTTTTTGGTATTCTTTGGGATATTCTGCCATGAGCGAAAGTAAATTGACCAGCAAATAATCATGCGTCGCCACAAAAATCTGCACGCCAGCATTAGCGAGGGTTTGTAAAAACTGGGCTACGACTTTGATGTATTTTGGATTTAAACCTGTCTCCGGTTCATCCCAAAACAAGATGGTGTCTTTGGTGAGCGAGCCGTTTAGAATGAGGTAGTAAAGCTGTCCCAATTTGTTGATGCCTTGAGCGACGACGGGTGCTTCAAGTTCTCTTCCACTATCCTGAGATATAAAAAACTTACCACCTTTTTTAAATACTTCAATTTTTGATTGAATTTTAATATCTTG
This sequence comes from uncultured Saprospiraceae bacterium, assembly GCA_964549655.1. Classification (GTDB taxonomy): domain Bacteria; phylum Bacteroidota; class Bacteroidia; order Chitinophagales; family Saprospiraceae; genus JADJNW01. Next base: position 9,545 of record CAZJXN010000153.1, on the reverse strand, counting down.
TAGGAGCTCCTCAGCTTGCTCTAATTCCTGTCCCTTTAATTTTAATCCATCTAAAGCAATTGCTAAATCAAAATAAGTTTTGTCAAGTCCTATTTCCCTATTTTGGTAAAGATTTATAAAACCCTCAAAAACAGAAAGCATTTCCTGAATTGGGATGAAAAGAGCATTTGGATAGAATCCACTATCTTGATTTGTAGAAAGTTTTTTAGTAAATAAAATCTGTTCCTCTGTAAATTCAAGAATAAGTTTTTGCTCAATTTGTGTTATTATAACTTTTGCTTCATCCCCTAAACTATTTTTCCGCTTTAAATCAAACACCGATTCTATTCCAAAATACTTAGGGTCGTATCTATTATTGAGCGTAAAGTCCAACTCACTATTAGCTACTAAACGAATAACTTCTGTCCCAATTATACTATACATCACCTTCAATAAATGCGTTTTCCCCGTTCCATTTTCACCAATAAAAACATTAATACCAGTAGAAAATTCTAAATCTGCCCGCTCGAAGCAGGTAAAGTTTTCTAATTGGAGGCGCTGTATTTTATTTGGATTGTCACTCATATTAAAGTCAAAATGTAAAATGTAAAACCGAAAAATGTAAAAGTATCAACTCAAAAATTCCTTCAAATCATACCCAATCGCTGCGCAAAACGAAGGATTTTCCTTGATTTCTCCAACGCCCAATTGATATTTCAGCCAAGTATTTTTATCATAATTATACACAAACCCTTCATTTACTTCATAATCATTTACTAATTCTATCACTTTTTCAAAATCCTTTTTCGTACCTGTGTTCGTAGAAATTTCAATGATGACGACGTTGCGCTTATTGGCGTGGTCATACAGAAGCACGTCTGGCGTGGGACTGGTCTTGCCTTCGTCAATCATGGTTTCTATAAAAGGTTCATAAGCAATAGTTTGCATTTTGTAATATAAACTTCCCAATCCGGTCATTAGCAAACCAATAATTCGCTGGTGCGCTTTCGGAGCGTTGACTCCTATAAAAATGGTATTATCAAGCATTGTAAAAAAGATTTTAAGGAACCGATTTACAATAGTACAAAAAATTTAGAATAGCAGTTCGGAGGAACGTTAGCAAAAATTATTATCAAAAATAGAATCGCAAACCATTCGTCGAAATTCAGCGAATTTTCGCAAAAAATAAAACCGAAAATTGGGTATAAACGTTAAAAGGATATAAATTTGTAGCGAATTTTCGCTAAATCTTATTCTAAAACAACAAATCAGCAAGTCATGCAGGATACATTAGTGCAAAAATCAGTGTTGAAAGGTGGGGAGTTTATTGTAAAAGATGCCCAAGCACAAGATATTTTCGTGCCGGAAGAATTTGGCGAAGAGCAGTTGATGGTGCGCGATACGGTACGCGATTTTGTTAATAATGAAATTCTACCAAATGCGCAACGCATTGAAAAACAGGAAGATGGCTTGGCGGTAGAACTTTTGGAAAAGATGGCAGACTTAGGTTTGCTCGGTTCGCACATGCCCGAAGTGTACGGCGGATTGGAAATGGACACGAATACGAATACGTTGATTAGCGAAGCGGTAGGTCCCTCAGGGTCGTTCACGGTGTCGTATGCAGCGCATACGGGCATCGGGATGTTGCCGATTTTATATTTTGGAACGGAAGAACAGAAGCAAAAATATTTGCCGCGCTTGATTTCGGGCGAGTTGAAAGCTGCGTACTGCTTGACGGAACCGGGTTCGGGTTCGGATGCACTAGCAGCGAAGACGCGCGCGGATTTGTCGGCGGATGGCTCTCATTATGTGTTGAACGGACAGAAAATGTGGATTTCCAATGCCGGTTTTGCAGATGTGTTTATCGTGTTTGCACAAATTGATGGCAATAAATTCACAGGTTTTATTGTAGAACGCGATTTAGAAGGTTTGACTTTGGGTGCAGAAGAAGCGAAATTGGGCATCAAAGGCTCTTCGACTCGGCAAGTGTTTTTTGAAAATGTCAAAGTACCGGCGGGTAATGTCTTAGGCGAAATCGGAAAAGGACACTTGATTGCTTTTAATGCGTTGAATATTGGGCGATTTAAACTCGGTGCAATTTGTGTTGGTGGCGCAAAAGCAAGCAATACGACGGCGATTCGTTACGCTAATGAGCGCATTCAATTCAAACAACCCATCGCCAATTTCGGTGCGATTCAATATAAACTGGCAGAACAAGCCATTCAAATTTTTGCAGCAGAAAGCGCGGTATATCGAGTTTCGGATTTGCTAGAAGACCAGAAAACAAAATTTCAAGAAGCAGGCGAAGATTTTGGTCAAGCCAATTTGAAAGCCGCAGAAGAATACGCCATTGAATGTGCGATTATAAAAGTGGTGGGTTCTGAAATGTTGGATTATGTGGTGGATGAGACGGTGCAAGTGCACGGCGGCATGGGCTACAGCGAAGAAGGAACAGCAGCGCGGGCGTATCGGGACTCCCGTATCAACCGCATTTACGAGGGTACGAATGAAATCAACCGCTTGTTGATGGTAGACCAATTGTTCCGCAAGGCTTTGAAAGGTTCGATTGATATTGTCACGCCGGCTTGGGCAGTGCAAAAAGAATTATCTTCTATGCCTTCGATGAACAAACCGGAAGGCGCGTATGGCGAAGAACGACAAGCGATTCAAGATTTCAAAAAAATATTGTTGATGACGGCGGGTGCGGCTGCTAAAATGCAAATGGACGGTAAGCTAAACTTGAAAGAAGAACAGGAAATAGTAATGAATGTCGCTGACCTGTTGATTGATACTTTCATTGCAGAATCCCTCTTGCTGCGCGTGGAAAAATTGATTGAACTGAGCAAAAAGCACGATCAAGCTTTGTACGATGCCATTTTGCGCACGTATTTGCACGACGCGACGGCTCGCATCACCAAGAGCGCGACGGATGCGCTGGCTTCTTTTGCGGAAGGCGATTTATTGCGTACGTTCTTGATGGGCGTGAAGCGTTTTACCAAATATCCGGCTGTGAATGTGAAAGACACGCGCCGCCAATTGGCGAAAGTGTTAATTGATGCGAATGAGTATTGTTTCTAAGCAAATTATAAAAGAAATTTCTATAATGCCTTACGATTACAAGCGTCTTACCTATCGGTAGGGCGCTTTTTTTGGTTGTAAATACTGATTATTGCCAATATCTGTCATTTCGGGTTTTTATTTTCTAACTATCTGGTTTTAAATCGTTCTATCCGAAATGGAGTAAAAGCCTCCATCTTAATAATTTCCTTACAGATAAAAACACACTCATGACTAAAAGAATTTACTTTTTGATGATTTTATTATTTGTAACTTCCTTGGGGCTACACGCGCAGGAGCGCACTATCCGCGCTACGCCAGAGCGGAAGGCTGTTTTTTCACTTCCCAAATTTGAGGTGCAATCGCGCGTAGCCAATGATACGGTATTGTATCCTGCCGCTGCCGAGCCTTGCGGAAATTTTGTGAGAAGCTATGGAGTAGGTGCAGGTGGAGGATGGGGTTATGTAGCTGGTACGAATGGCTATGGTGATTTGGAAAAGGCGCAACGGCTGGTATACACTGCTAATAGCCCTTACAAAGTGTTAGAAGTTTGGGGCTTTTTTGCAGAGGCCGTAGCAGTAGGAAATGGTGCTTTGCGAATGAAAGTGTATAGTGTAGATCCCCAAACAGGTGGACCCGATACATTGCTAGGGAAGAGTAGTGACCTGAGAACCAGAGATTTAAAGATAGATACGCAGTTGGTGTTAGTTACTGTTTTTCCATTTCCTACTCCCGTTACGATTCGTAGGGATAGCTTTTTTGTAAGTTGCGATTTTTCTGACTTATATGCTGCCAGAGATACCGCCGCGCTTTTTATGACGAATGATACTTGTGGCTTTGGAGCAGATGCTTGGGAGCTTTTTGAGGATGGCGTGACCTGGGTACCTGTTGATTCTGATGATTCTTATGGAATAGATGCCAATTGGATCGTAGCAGCTGTTGTACAATTTGATGAAGCTACGGATGTGAATGACCCATTTGTGGCGCAACGAGGCTTGCAACTATTTCCTGCTTCGCCCAACCCGACTAATGACTGGATTAACCTTCCTTACAATATAGAAAACTCCAGCCGAGTCACGATAGAAGTATATGCAACTGACGGTAAATTGATACAACGCCTACATCGAGGGCAGCAGCAGCCTGGACGTTACACTGAAAAACTAAATGTACAGTCGCTACCAGCGGGTACGTACGTGTACGGCATTGTCACAGACGAAGCGCGCATCATGAGCCGATTTATAGTAAATCGGTGACAGGTAAAAGGTGATTGGTGAGACGTGATTGGTGAGACGTGATTGGTGAGACGCGATTGGTGAGACGTGATTGGTGAGACGTGATTGGTTGATTGGTAACTTACTGATAAATTTATAGCAAAAGAGCGTCTTGCTGAAAAGTGAGGCGCTTTTTTATTTTTGTCAATTTAAAAAACGGATGGCTTTTATATCAAACGTTTCCGACGCGCCGCTGTTTTCTATTATTAATTTGCCGCTTTCGCTAATGCCCGTGATTGTGCCCGTGAAGCGTGTGCCATCTGCTTTTTGATAGTTTGAAGATTCGTGAAAGCGATATAAATGAGATAAATATAATTCGCGGAGCGTATCGTTATTATTGGAATTTTTCAGGCTCAAATAACGTTGTTCTACTTGTTGACAAAGGTCTTCTACCAAGTCGTACAGAGAGAACGTATGTCCAGTTTCCAGCGCGAGGGAAGTTGCATTGGGTGCATTTTTAGAGAAAGTAGTTTGATTTACATTAATACCGATACCAATAATGCTGGCATGTAATGTATTTGCTGCAAGAGTATTTTGAATCAGCATTCCAGTTATTTTGCGGGTTTCTACATAGATATCGTTGGGCCACTTGATTTTTACCCTTTTTTTCGTGTACTTTGCAATAACGTCTCTTACTGCGATGGCAATAGCCATATTAAGATAAAACTGGTGGAGTGGTATTATAAATGTAGGATAAAGAATGATGCTAAGCGCAATGTTTTTATCGGGTTCACTTTCCCAGTGGCTGCCAATTTGTCCTCTCCCAGCCGTTTGCCGAAAGGTCGAAATGACAGTTCCTTCTATTGGTCTGCTTTTTGTTAACAATTCAGCAGCGTATCCATTCGTAGACGCTAATGCCTCAAATCCAAGTAGAACCTTTCCAACGAAAAGTGTGTTTTTGATATACAAGTGGTGCTTTTTTTATACTTTTAATCATTGAAAGATTTTGATATTAGCGGTAGGATGACCGTTATACGATAGTAACTCAGGCTAAAGCCTAAGTTACATGTTCAGCCTGAAGGCTGTTCTAATTATTTGCAAAACTAATAAAATCTAAATTTGAATTCTCAAATTGCCATCAAAGCGCGGAAATTATCCGCAGAAGAAACAAACAACCTGATTATTGACAGTATTCAGGACATCAAAGGAAAAAATATTATCCAATTAGATTTGCGACATTTGGGAGATGCTCCGGCTGATTTTTTTATTATCTGCGAAGGAGAATCTACGACTCAAGTAAAAGCGATTTCTGAAAATATACACCGCCGTACCAAAGAGGAGGCGTACTTTCCGCCAGTACACGTAGAAGGGCAGCGCACTTCCAAGTGGGTATGTATGGATTATTTTTCTACCATCGTTCATATTTTTCATAAAGAAACCCGTAGTTTTTACGAGTTGGAAGACCTTTGGAGCGATGCAAAGATAACGCAATACGAAAATTTATAGCTAAAACAAAGCTATTTGTCGAGAAACTGCAACGAAACGTATTTCGCTGCGTTTCTATCAGTAAGATATTTTTTGGTGTCAATTTAGTAAAAGTGTATTTTAGATGGAAAATCCAAGTAATAACAATAATAAAGAGCCAAAGGCAGGCAGTGGGTTTAACACGTTCTGGATTTATGGTATTATCGTCTTAGTGTTGCTGGCGCTACAAATTTATAGCACCGTAGATGCACAAAAAGAGCAGATTTCAATGAATCGGCTGGAAAAGATGATTATAGACCGGGACGTGGATAAAATTGAGCTTGTCAATAAAAACACAGCTTACATCTATCTCAAAAGTGATAAGATGGGCGATTCGGACTATAATGATGCTTCTAAAAGTAATTTGAGCGGCGACCGCTATAACTACTGGCTGGAAGTAGCTTCTGTAGATGCTTTCTACAAATTTCTCGAAGAGGTGCAGCTTCGCGCCAACATCCCGCGCAACGAATTTATTTACCCCACTCCAAAGACGAAGACCAATTGGGTACAACCGCTTTTAAGCTGGTTATTGCCGTTGGCACTTATTATTTTGATCTGGGTGTTCATTATGCGTCGGGTCAGTGGCGGTACGACGGGTCCGGGTGCACAGATTTTCAATATTGGGAAATCAAAGGCAACTTTATTTGACCAAAATTCAAAAGTCAATATCACCTTCCAAGATGTAGCTGGATTGGATGAAGCGAAAGAAGAAGTAATGGAAGTAGTGGATTTTTTAAAAAATCCGAAAAAATATACAGCACTTGGCGGTAAAATTCCAAAAGGCGTGTTGTTAGTAGGTCCTCCGGGAACGGGCAAAACCTTGTTGGCGAAAGCTGTAGCGGGGGAAGCGAATGTGCCATTTTTCTCTATTTCTGGTTCTGATTTTGTAGAAATGTTTGTAGGCGTAGGTGCTTCGCGTGTACGGGATTTGTTCAAGCAAGCGCGGGAAAAAGCACCTTGTATCGTGTTTATAGACGAAATTGATGCCATCGGTCGTGCCAGAGGTCGCTCTAATATGCAAGGTGGCAATGACGAACGCGAAAACACGCTTAACCAATTGCTGGTAGAAATGGATGGTTTTAGCACGGATAAAGGGGTGATTTTGATGGCAGCTACCAACCGTCCTGATGTGTTGGATAGTGCATTGCTTCGTCCAGGACGTTTTGACCGGCAGATTGGTATTGAAAGACCTGACTTGCGTGGACGCGAAGCGATTTTTAGCGTTCACTTAAAAAATATCAAAAAAGCACCGGATGTAACGGGCTACGCCCTGTCAGAAATGACGCCGGGTTTTGCGGGTGCAGATATTGCAAATGTTTGTAATGAAGCAGCACTGATTGCCGCTCGTCGCAACAAGAAAATGGTGGATATGGATGATTTCAACTCCGCGCTCGACCGAGTGATCGGCGGTTTGGAGAAGAAAAATAAACTCATCTCCCCAGACGAAAAGAAAATTATTGCTTACCACGAAGCGGGTCACGCCTTGTGTGGCTGGTATCTGGAACACGCCTCGCCGCTGGTGAAAGTGACGATCGTACCGCGTGGTATTGGTACTTTGGGTTATGCCCAATATTTGCCAAAAGAAGAATACATAACGCGCACCGAGCAGTTGCTCGACCGAATTTGTATGACCTTCGGCGGTCGTGCTGCGGAAACGCTTGTGTTTAATAAAATTTCTACCGGTGCACAAAATGACTTAGACCAAGTGACGCGCATGGCGTACAGCATGACGACTGTATTTGGTATGAATGAAAAAGTGGGGCAGGTGTCATTTTATGGACTCACACAAGACCAGTATATGCAACGCCCTTACTCGGAAGATACGGCTACGCTCATTGATAGCGAGGTACGCCAGTTGTTGGAAGACCAATATGACCGCGCTAAAGATTTATTAAGAGAGCATCGGAGCGAGTTAGAATTATTGGCGAATGCTCTTTTAGAAAAAGAAGTATTGCTGAAATCTGATGTGGAACGCTTGATCGGTCGTCGTCCATATTCGATTGACCCGCTGGCGCATCCAGATGCAAATGGGATGCCGCACCCTGCTGCTGCCAGTGCTAATCCAGAGCCATCGAAGGAAGCATAAAGAGGGAGGATAGGAGAATGGGAAGATAGGAACGCTTAGTTCTTACACGCCTTACAGCCTTGGAGGAAGTACTGATAGGCATGGAAAAACAAAAATGGGAAGATAGGAATGTTTAATTCTTATCCTCCCATTTTTGTTTTTACTGTGAATAGGTTAGTTGTGAATAACGAAACACTATTAAATTATATATGCTCGGCTACTTATCTCCCTTATTTATGTAAATTTGTATTTTGACTTCTAAAACCAAGCACTTCTATTTTACCGTATCACAGTGAGTTGGTGCGTTCGTTGCTTGCCAATTTATCTCGTTAACACCTATTTTAAAATCTTTTTATGAAACACCTATTCTATTTTTGCTACTTACTTTTGTTAATAACTGCTTGTAATAAAAGCAAAACTTCCGAAAATGACAATACTGCCATTCCTAAATTGTTACAACGCAGCGAAGCCACGATGCAAGGCAAGGAATGGGATCAAGTGCAAAGTTTGTATGCAGAAAATGCGAAGCTCGTGCGCGAAAATCCGAATGACGTAGAAGCTTTACTCAATCTGTCAGAAATTTTCATTCAAGAAGCACGCGTCACCGGCGAGAGTACGCATTATTACAACGCTACCCTGAACGTATTAGGCCGAGTGTTAAAAAGCCCTTCTAAAAATAAAGACCAAGAATTTCGGGCTTTAGCGAATAAGGCAAGTGTGTTGTTGTCGTTACATCAATTTCAAGTGGCACTCGAAACCAGCCAACAAGCAGTTGCGCTTAATCCTTACAACGCGCAAGTCTATGGCACGCTCGTAGATGCCCATGTGGAATTGGGGAATTATGAAGAAGCCGTGCAAACCTCGGATAAAATGATTTCTATTCGCCCCGACCTTCGTTCCTATTCTCGCGTTTCTTATTTGCGGCAAATTTATGGCGACAACAAAGGCGCGATTGAAGCGATGAATCTGGCAGCGGAAGCCGGTTATCCGGGTGCAGAAAACACCGAGTGGGCGCGCGTCACGCTGGGTGATTTGTTAGTGAATGCTGGCGCGCTGCCGCAAGCCGAGCAGGTTTATCAATTGGCACTCACCAATCGCCCGCAGTATCCGTATGCGGAAATTGGATTGGCGAAAGTGGAGAAAGCAAAAGGAAATTATGATAAAGCCATTCAACACACCGAGACCGCGATTCGAATTATCAGTCTGCCCGGGTTTGTAGATATGCTGTCTGATTTATATGAATTAAAAGGAAATACAGAAAAAGCGACTGAAATACGCGGTGACATTGTAAAATTATTAGAAGAGGCACAAGCGGAAGAGCCAAAAGATGCACTCGTAAAGCATAATGGCGCAAGAGAATTGGCAATGGGGTATTTAAAAAATAATGATTTAGACAAAGCATTAGAAAATGCCTTAATAGATTTAAAAATGCGCCCAGAAAATATTGATGCCAATGAATTAGCAGCTTGGATTTACTATTTAAAAGGAGATTATAATAATGCCAAGGTTCATGCTGATAAAATGCTGAAAACCAATGTGAAAAATCCAAATACGCTGTATAAAGCGGGCTTAATTTATGCTAAGACAGGAGATAATAAAAAAAGTGATACCTTATTAGCGGAAGCAAAAACTATTTCACCATATATAGATGGACTATTAACAAAATATGCTACTACTGCTATGCCTAACTAACTTCTAATTAGTAGTTA
>CAZJXN010000152.1:0-12685 GCA_964549655.1 uncultured Saprospiraceae bacterium | reverse complement strand
AGCAAGCAAGACGAGGTGAAAGCCATGTTTGAAGCGACTATTAAAACTTTTGGTACGGTAGATATTTTGGTCAATAATGCCGGTTTACAGAAAGATGCCTCTTTTTTAGAAATGAAACTTGAAGACTGGCAATATGTGCTGGATGTAAATCTCACCGGACAGTTTTTGTGCGCACAAGAGGCAGCGCGGGAATACGTAAAGCGCGGACCTCGCCCCGAAATTTCTAAATCGGTGGGTAAAATTATTTGTATGAGTTCCGTCCACGAAATCATTCCTTGGGCGGGGCACGTCAATTACGCAGCTTCCAAAGGCGGCGTGATGCTTTTGATGCGTTCGATGGCGCAGGAACTGGGTAGCAAAAAAATTCGAGTCAATAGTATTGCACCGGGTGCTATCAAAACGCCGATTAATTATGATGCTTGGCACACGCGGGTCGCAGAGGAAAAATTGTTAAAACTTATTCCTTACGGGCGCGTAGGAGAAACGATAGATGTGGCCAAAGTATGCGTGTGGTTAGCTTCTGACGAGTCCGATTACATTCATGGCGAAACGATTTTCGTAGATGGTGGCATGACGCTATATCCTGGTTTTGAGGATAATGGGTGATAGAAATTTTAAGGATATCATAAATGTAAAAAAGAGCTCCAAAATTTGGAGCCCTTTTTGCGGATCGGAGGGAATTATATTTTAAATCTATATAATTCGTTATCAATAATTTAGAAAATAAAGGAAAATTTTTTACAAATTATTATATAAAATAGCCAGTATTGTTAGTCATTAATAGACAATGGGTTTGAGTGTCTTTTGATTATTGGATTTGGTATCTGTTTTTTTTTCGACTTGCCACCGTTAAAACACTATCTGCACCATCCGTTCGCACTTTTTGAATAACCGCTGCTGCTACCTTTCTACCCATTTCCAGCCCTACTTCATTGTCGGTGCGGAAATGAATGCCTCCCTGAAAGCGAGATTCTGCGCCTTCTTTAGCTTTTTGCTGGAAATAAGCTTTTTCTGCCGTAAAGAAGTAAGCATACAGTTCAGCCGCCACGCTGCTAAGCATCGCATGCCCAGAAGGATAACCGGGGAAGGGCGGCGTTGGTAGCAATGCATGATAGGTCGTATCATATTGATCGGGTCGGATACCCCAATACGCATATTTAGCATCCCAACAAGCTGTAAAACCATCGTATGTGCCAACTGCAGTAATCGCATACAATCTGGCTGCTGTTGGCGGATTCAGATGAAGGTTGTACTCGAATATTTTTTTGTGCAACAAATCCTCCCAGGCAGGCTGGCTTGCCCAATAAAAAGCATTGGACTGGGAGCGAAACGTTGGTTTGAAGTTTTTTAACTCTGCCATTGCATAAATGAAGTGTTTTTTATGCAAGAATAGCGGATTAAAGAAAGCACTGCAAGCGGGCGTCAATCAACAACGGATTAGCGTAAACAAACAACGTAATTAGGTCAATCATCTAAATAAATTATCCCCTAAATTGCAGGATGAAGATATCAATCAATAAAGAGCGGTTTAAATTGTATCTATGGATTGGGCTTGCTTTTTTATTGCTAAATCTGTTTGGCGATTTATTAAATGATTCTACGAACTTTGTAAAAATGATTGTAAATAACATTTGGTTAGTTATCTATATTATTGTTATCAATTTTATATTATTCGAATATACCCTGCCTTTTATAAAGCTCACCTGGAAAAGAATGCTGGCAGCACCTTTTCTTTTATTTACGCATTTGATATTTTATTCTTTTGGCGTATACATCTGGCGGCTTATTGGAATTGCATTACATATTTATACCGCTTTAAAAACATTCGACTCCATACAAGAAGGCGTCTCTAATTTAATGGGATTTAGTGTGGGTTCCATTTTCTTTTTTGGAATTATAAAATACACGTATGATTATAGAAAATTAAAGGAAATGGCGCAACAACTGCGTATCGAAAAGCAAGAAGCAGAATTAAACTATCTCAAGTCACAAACGAACCCGCACTTTTTATTCAATACGTTAAATAATATTTATTCATTGGCAAGAGATAAGTCAGATCTGGCGCCCGAATCCATTTTACGACTGTCGAAAATATTGCGTTTTATGCTGTACGAAACCGGTGGAGCATATATTGCGATAGGAGAGGAATTGAAAATTATGAGTGACTATATTGCCCTTGAAAAATTGCGATATGATGATTCTTTGCGTATCAATTTTAACTATGATATTGAAGATATGAAACAAGCCTTACCGCCACTATTGCTGATTCCATTGGTCGAAAATGCATTCAAACATGGCGTATCCGAAACAAGAAGTCAGCCTTTTGTGGATATTCATCTTTCAGTGAATCAGCGGCAGTTGGCATTTTTTGTAAAAAATTCTACAGAGGCATTTCCAGGAGAAGCGAGTGTAAAAGAAAATATTGGTCTTTCCAACCTGCGGAGACAACTGGAATTGCTGTATAAAGATTACAATTTATCTGTTCAACAAGGCGAATCTGCGTTTACCGCTACTTTAAAAATAAATTTGGCAAGCCATGTCTAATATCAAGTGCATTATCATAGAAGATGAGCCATTAGCAGTAAAAGTTTTATCAGATTATATTTCGCAAGTACCGTTCTTAATATTACAAAGCACTTTTAAAGATGCTATTCTTGCAACCGACTTCTTGCGGGATAATCCTACCGACCTTATTTTTTTAGATATTCACTTGCCGAAATTAAAAGGCATGGCTTTTTTAAAAACGCTCACCCATCCGCCTGCGGTCATTATTACTACTGCTTATCATCAATACGCCGTGGAAGGATTTGAACGGAACGTAACGGATTACCTGTTAAAACCTTTTGATTTTGAGCGTTTTCTAATTGCTGTCAATAAAGTAAAAACTGCAAAAGGAGAAAAACATCAACTTAATGAAAGCCAAGAAATAAGAGATTTTATATTTCTAAATGTACAAAAAAGAAGGTGAAAATTTTATTCTCCGAGCTTGTCTATATTGAAAGTCAGCGGGAATACATCAAAATCGTGACTACCAAAACCGCCTACCTTTCCAAAATGAGCACGCATGAAATGGAGGCGCTGTTACCTGCCACTCGCTTCAAACGAATTCATCGTTCCTTTATAATTTCATTAAATAAGATTGACTCCTATACCGCCGAAAGCGTGGAGGTGAATGGCATGGCGATTCCCATTGGTAGGGGCTATCGGGATGTGATAGAGAATTTGTAGGGTTTGAGATCAACTTCAATTTGTTAAATATCAATGTTTTAGATTATTTTTTTTGTTTGTAAATAACTCGTAAAAATAGTTTACAATAAAAATATTGGTCTGATTACTCGAATAATGCTTTGAAATCGGCAAGCGAAATGATTTTAACGCCTCCCAGTGATTTGGCATTCAACAGTGGTTTATCCCCTGTTACCAAATGAGTGGCTTCGCTTTCAATGGCTACGTCAAAGAGGTAATTGTCTTTTGGGTCGGGAGATTGGTCAAATGTGATATTTGGATTTAATCCAATGGTAAGTTGTTGATGGATTGTCAGGTAGGATTCAATCGGTTCGGTCAGATATTTTTTTAATTTCGAGCGACTTAGCACGTCTTTTAGTTCTGCAATCAATTCCGGCGAGGTGTACACCTGTAAATCATTTTGGGCGATAAGAATCGTGAGTTCTTGAGCGCGGGACATAATGAAGTAACTCACCCAAATATTTACGTCAATGACTATTTTGCTGGGCTTCATAACGCTCTTTTCTTACTTGGTTTACCTCTTCTACAATTTCGTCCATGGTAATATCATTTGGCAAAATTGATTCGTCCAACCGTTTTGCCTCCGCCATTAAAATTACCCATCTGATTTGTTTTAAAACATCTTCTAACTGCGCATCAGAAAGTCTTGAAGCCAATACTTGCACTTCTTCCAACTTTTCACTTCGAGTTGCTGCTGTCATAACGTTTCATTTTTTTCAAAAATAATCAATTGCTACCATTAATACAAGAGATTAGAATAGAGGAGCTATCTTATAAAATTTGCGGAATGGGAAACAATGTAAACTTTTTCTAACTCATATCAAATATAAAAGGGTTCCAAAACTTGGAACCCCTTGCGGACCGGACGGGACTCGAACCCGCGACCTCCGCCGTGACAGGGCGGCATTCTAACCAACTGAACTACCAATCCATTTTATCTGCACTTTTTCTTCAAGTGCGAGTGCAAATGTAAAACAAACTTCCAAATGACGCAAGTGCTGTTTACAAAAAAATGAAAAAAAGTTGGCTGCCTACACTTTTACTGTGGGCTTATTACTAACTTTGTTTGCTATTTCCAAAAACAACTCCTACGAACCCGAATACAAATCAGACCTAAACTTGGGCAATATGGTTTTTTTAGATTTTGAGAAACCCCTTGAAACTTTGTATGAGCAGCTTGATAAAATCAAGCAGGTGGGCGAAGAAGGCGAGGTGGACGTGACTGTGATGATGAAGGAGCTGGAAACCAAAATTAAAGTCAAACGCAAGGAATTATACACCAACCTGACCGGCTGGCAAAAAGTGCAAATTTCCCGACACCCGGAGCGTCCGTATACTTTATTCTATATCAATCAGATGTGCAAAAAATTTATCGAATTGCACGGCGACCGAAATGTGAAAGATGACAAAGCAATTGTAGGCGGCTTGGCAAATCTGGATGGACAAACGGTCATGGTCATCGGGCATCAAAAAGGAATCAACACAAAAATGCGCCAATTCCGCAATTTTGGAATGGCGAATCCCGAAGGCTATCGTAAAGCCTTGCGCTTGATGAAGTTGGCCGAGCGTTTTAATTTTCCGATTATTACACTCATTGACACGCCGGGGGCTTATCCGGGATTGGAAGCAGAAGAACGCGGACAGGCAGAAGCGATTGCGCGTAACTTGTTTGAAATGGCACAATTACGCGTACCAGTTATTTGTGTTATCATTGGAGAAGGTGCTTCTGGCGGTGCGTTGGGAATTGGTGTAGGCAATAAAGTGTTCATGCTTGAATATTCGTGGTACTCGGTCATCTCACCTGAGAATTGTTCTACGATTTTGTGGCATAGTTGGGATTATAAAGAACAGGCAGCAGAAGCCCTCAAGCTCACGGCTGACCATATGTTTGACTTTGGTTTAATAGATGGCATTATAAAAGAACCCGTTGGTGGCGCGCATGGTAGCCCGGAGGAAGCAGCGAAATTATTGAAAAAACAGTTGAAAAAAACCATCGCCGAGCTGCAAGAATTATCGCCGGAGCAACTGATAGAAGCGCGGATTAATAAATATGCGAATATGGGCTTTTATGATATTGTGCCGGAGGTGGAATAATGGAATATTGGAATACAAGTGTGGCAAATTTCCAAAATGTGTCACATTTATTAGATTCCAAAATATTATCGAAAAACGAATTTACACAACAGAGGCGAACATACATTCAACACATGAGTCTACTACAAAATATTAAAAATCGCATTTTCAATCGCTCGTTGCAGCAGTTGGGACGGCAAAATCAGGCGACACGCAAGTTTCCGGGTTTTGAAAAAGCGCAATCCATTGGTATTTTATTTGATGCGACGGAACTGAGTAATCGAGAATTTGTTTTGCAATATGCAGACCAACTCAACAAACGTGGTAAAAAATTGAAACTGCTTGGCTTTTTTGATAGCAAATTGGAAGAAACGAATTTTACTTTTCCATATTTTAACCGTAAAAACCTTGACTGGGTAGGCAGACCAACTGGCGAAAAAGTGCGCGATTTCAGCGAGCAAGCATTTGACCTGTTGATAAATCTGGATAGAATAGCCAAGCCGCAAACCGAGTACGTCTGCGCTATGTCACGAGCGCACCTGCGCGTAGGACCCGTAAGTGACCATACTTTTTGCTACGAATTGATGCTGGACAAGGCGGATACGAAGGATTTAAAAACGTTTATTCAACAAATGGAATTCATACTGGAAAAGACCAATTCCCGACGACATGAAATTACAAATGTTTAGCGGCACTGGCGTTGCCCTCATCACGCCATTCAAAAATAAAGCGATTGATTACGCAGCGTTGGAGCGCATTATAGACTACGTGATTCAAGGCGGCGTGGATTATCTTGTCTGCCTCGGCACGACGGGTGAAGCGATAACGCTCACGTCCAAAGAATGCCGCGAAGTGCTGGATTTTACCATTAAAAATGTAGCAGGCAGAGTGCCGATTGTAGGCGGTTATTTTGGTAGTAATTTTACAGATAAATTAGTTGATTTTATAAAAGGCTATAATTTGGAAGGCGTGGACGCGATTATGTCCAGCAGCCCAGCGTATAGCAAACCCTCGCAGGAAGGTATTTATCAACATTATAAAGCGATTGAAAAAATATCGCCTGTCCCAATTATTATTTACAATGTGCCGAGCCGTACTGGTTGTAATGTAAAACCGGAGACAATTCTGCGGTTGGCGAATGAGAGTGAAAAATTTGTAGCGGTGAAAGAAGCAAGCGGTGATTTGGTGCAAGCGATGAAAATTTTAAAAAATCGTCCAGAACATTTATTGGTTCTCTCTGGCGATGACCCACTTACTTTGCCGTTGATTGCCAGCGGCGGAGATGGCGTAATTTCTGTGATTGCCAATGCATTTCCGACGCAGTTTAGTGATATGGTACGCGCAGCGTTACAAAATGATTTTGATACCGCCCGACGATTGAATGCAGAGTTATTGGATATTCATCCTTGGTTATATTGCGATGGGAATCCGCCTGGTATCAAAGCTGCGATGTCTATTTTGGAATTGTGTAACAACGAATTGCGCATTCCACTTACGCCGGTTTCTGACAATACGTTTGAATGTTTGAAGCGGGAGATGGCGAATGTGTCGAGCTTAATGCGGGTGTGAAATTGAGGTAAAGGTTTAGATTGAGGTATCCAAAATAGCGTAGACGATATTAACCATAGAGGAAACAACGTAAAGCTCGTCTAAACTTTGTGTTCTTTGTCTCCTCTGTGGTTGAAAATAAACGTGCTTTAGTACTCTTTTTAATTAAATTTAAATCCTAAAGTCAGCAAAAACTGGTCGCTATTTACATCATTATCAACGAATTGTTGTGGTGCTTGCGAAGTTAAATAGGGAAGATACGTCTTTTTATACATGAAACGGCGGTACGCGAAATCTACAAAAAACGATTGTCCGCGAAGCCCAATGCCTGCGCTGAACGAGTTATTTACGGTGTCATCATTCAAATACGGCGAATAATGCAAGCCGTAGCCGCCCCGAAAACGAAATACATCATACGCCAACTCGCCACCAAAACGGATATTCATAGCATTAGTCAATTGATTTACAACACTATCGTTTGCTTCTTGTTCGTCTTCTATAAACTCGTCATAACGGAAGCGATTTTTTGCGTAATCCGCATATTCTACCTCGCCAGACAAAAAGCCCCACTTGCCTACGACCACACCCGCACTGCCGATATAGCGCCAAGGCGTACGCAATTTGTATTCAAACAAACCATCAGGTGACAACTGTGGTTCGCCATTATTAACCACTCCACCATCCGTATAATTGTAGGTAAACGAAGAATTATAGCTATCTTCGAGTTTGAAAGCAGTCGGAGAATGTACAGCAGCACCCAATCGGATTGCCTGATGTGGACGCACAACTAATCCGACTTTAAAATTCACACCCAAACCGGTGGTTGTCAAATTTTCCTCGTATTCTAAATCATCGAAAAAAGGAATATTGCCATTTGCACCAGTTCCATTATCAACCTCGGTATAAGTTTTATTTTCGGTGAACGTGACAAAAGGCAAGCCAATCGTGGCACCAATCAAAATGCGCTCTTTATAATTACCGGCTAAAGACAGCACCAATTCACTGATAGAGCCTTTCGTGACGACTCTTTGCTGTTTGGAAACCAATGCGTCGGGTGCTAATTCAAAATCAGATTCGTAGAAACCATCTTGCGGGTCGTCTATATCATAAATGGCATTTCCCTTATACGCCAACCCCGACTCGAAATCATCCAAGCCAAAATCGCTGTTTGCCAATTCTAAAAAACGGTCGGTGATGGAGCCTTTAGAATCGCCGCGAAATAAAAACTGTTGATTGAAATTCGCTACTCGATTCAAACCAATTCCAAAATTCACACCTTGCCAGTCGCCACCACGCGGCGTACCAGCTATGACAATCCCAAAACCTGAAAGATTGAACGCACCGCGACTGTCTTCCGAAAAACGCGAATTCGCATCGTTCACTAATTTGGATTGAATCGTAGTAGCAGCAACTGCGGGCGTAAAAATAAACTCCGAGCGGCGATACCAACCCAACCCTGCCGGATTTGTACTCAACACCGAAAAATCCGCACCAAGCGCGCCCAATGCACCACCAGAACCTACCGAACGTGCCGTACCGCCCACATCAAGTATAGAATACCGTAACGCATCTGTCGCATTTTGCGCTTTAACAGACATTATGCTCAGAAAGCTAAAAAGGATGATAAGACCATTTCTTATTTTCATCGTTTCCTCTTGGTTTTAAAAGTATAAAAATAAAGGGCGAATGTTTGTGTTTGTTTAATGGCAGTGTGGCGCATTTACAAAATGTGCCGCACTTACTGGAAAACCTGCTTAAACGCTACGAAAAAGCGTAAAAAAAGTGGGTGGAAATGATTACTACATCCACCCACTGTTGTTCTACACAATAGTTGTGATAGAACGAATTCCAAATTAGTTACCGCCTCTGCGAGAAGAGCCACTGCTACGTGGACTGCTGCTACTGCCAGAAGAGCGACTACTGCTGTTATCCCTTGAAGGCGTTACGCTGCGTTGCGGTTCAGAGGAGCGGGTGCGCGGCTCTGCCGATTCGCGTGTGCGCGGACGAGACTCGGAAGGAGTGATCGTTCTTTCGCGTTGACGCTCTGTATTTTGGCGGGGCGTTACTTCTCTTTCTCGCGGTGTGCTACCCGATTCTACAGCTCTGCGGCGCTCTGACTGCGCTCTTGCTCTTTCGGAAACCTCGCTATCTGAACCGCTGTCCCGAGTGCGTACATCCGGTGAAGACACAGCGGTGCGTGGATTAGTGGTTGCAGGTACGTCTCTACGAGTTTCGCGGTCATTTGCAGTGGGTACGCGCGTGCTACCGGACTTGCGTGGACCGTAACTACTGTTATTGCGAATGTTATCTATTGTGTTATAAGAATAGCCGCTACCCCAAGTTGGTGGGCAGTAGTAGCCGCCGCCAAAATTGTTGTAATAGTTGTTAAAACCCCCGTATCCATAGTAGCTCGGTCCAAAATTGTTCCAAGAATTCAAGCCGTAGCCAAAGCCACTATTCCAACCGTTGTACCCATAACCACCAAAATCATTCCAACGATTCCATCTATTTCTACCATAGAAATTGTTGAATGCAAACGAGTTATCATAAATCAACATCGTCATGCCTGGACTCATGAATGGGTCATAATAGGACATATCTACATAAACGGGGTCAAAAAAGCTAAATCCATAAAATGGACGCTGAAAACGGCGAATCCGAGAAGAATAATAGTAGTCATAATCCGTATAATAGTCGGAAGCTTCGTTATCGAAATTTTCTTGCTCGTCATCCGCGCGAGTGTAAATTTTTTCGCTTTTGTAATCGTTTTTTGGGGCGGTATAATCGTCCGAAAAAACTTTATCCTTTGCAGGATCATAATACATATCGTCGTACTGTTGTGCCGAGAGATTGCCAGCCGCCAAAAATGCGACCAACAATGCTATTAGTTTATAATTTTTCATGTGAAGCATTTTTTCTGAATTAGAGATGTCGTTTCTTTACAACACCGAATTTATTACTTTTGTGCCTGATTTTTCGTTAAAAGTATATTAAACCTGATTTTTTTTGTGTTAAAGTCTTTAAAAATACGAATTTAACAATTGTTAAAACAGGATGATAGGGTATAGGTTGAAAAGTTGATGGGTTTCCGCTGCTTTCACCCAATCACCCAATCACCCAATCACCCTTAGAAAAATGGCTAAAGAAATTACCAGTAGAAGCGAAGATTATTCCCAGTGGTACATTGACATTGTAAAAAAAGCAGAGTTGGCGGAAAACTCGGCGGTGCGCGGTTGCATGGTCATCAAACCAAATGGCTTTGCCCTGTGGGAGAATATGCGTGACCAATTGGATAAAATGTTCAAAGAGACAGGACATCAGAATGCGTATTTTCCACTCTTCGTACCCAAAAGTTTATTTGAAGCAGAAGAAAAAATGGCGGAAGGTTTTGCCAAAGAATGTGCGGTGGTGACGCATTACCGATTGATAGCTGACCCTGACAATAAAGGGAAACTAATCGTAGACCCTGCCGCTAAACTCGAAGAGGAACTCATCATTCGTCCGACTTCGGAAGCCATTATTTGGAATACATATCGGGACTGGATTAATTCCTATCGAGACCTGCCACTGCTCATCAATCAATGGGCAAATGTAGTACGCTGGGAAATGCGCACCCGCTTGTTTTTGCGCACCGCAGAATTTCTCTGGCAGGAAGGACACACGGCACACGCCACGAAAGAGGAAGCAATTGCGGAAACGGTGTTAATATTAAACATTTACGCTCAATTTGCAGAAGAATGGATGGCGATGCCTGTTATTAAAGGTCGGAAAACCGAAAATGAACGCTTTGCAGGTGCGGATGACACGTATTGTATTGAGGCGTTGATGCAGGATGGGAAAGCGTTGCAAGCTGGAACCTCCCACTTTTTGGGTCAGAATTTTGCGAAAGCGTTTAATGTGAAGTTTTTGAATGAAAATAACCAGCAGGAATACGTGTGGGCTACGTCTTGGGGCGTTTCTACCCGTCTGATTGGAGGATTGATTATGACGCATTCGGATGATGACGGATTGATTATTCCACCTAAAATCGCACCAATACAAGTGGTTATTATTCCAGTGCCAAAACCCAATGAAGCCATTGACGAGGTAGCGCGTACCATCATGCAAGCCTTGAAATCAAAAGGGATTAGCGTGAAATATGATACGGATGTGAAAAAGCGTCCGGGTTTTAAATTTGCAGAGTATGAAATGCGGGGTATCCCGGTGCGACTGGCAATTGGCGAGCGCGACTTGGCAACGAATCAAATAGAAGTAGCCCGCCGCGACACCAAGGAAAAAACGATGCAGCCAATAGCAGGCATTGAAAATTACATCGAACAATTGTTAGTAGATATTCAACAAACTTTATACGACCGCGCGTTGGCTTATCGCAATGAGCATATTACAAAAGTAGATACATTCGAAGAATTTGAAGCAGTGCTGGATAGCAAAGCGGGATTTGTACTTGCGCATTGGGATGGCACGACGGAGACGGAGGAAAAAATTAAAGAGCGCACCAAAGCGACCATTCGCTGCATTCCATTGGAGGGCGAAATGGAGGCTGGCAAGTGCATTCTCACAGGTAATCCGTCGGAGCAGCGGGTGTTGTTTGCACGGGCGTATTGAAGATATGAATGGTCAGACGACTTTGGAGTCGTCTGACCATTTGCATTTCATTTTTTAGAAGCCTCTTCGTTTACATTCAAAATACGTTGCAAATCGGCGTCTCTCAATTTCAATAAATCACTTTTCGGCAGTCTTTTTAGGAGCGTTGCCCACTTTACATTTTTATCAAAAAGAGCAGCAAACATCGGAATTGCTTCGTTTATTTTACCTGTATTTGCCAGATTTACAGCATACCAAAATTTCATTTCTTCGTTTTCGGGAAATAATTGATTTGCGGTAGCATAGTGTTGCATTGCCTCTTGTAGATTACCCTTTTCCATTGCTAAGTCACCGCGATTCATAAAGTCATAAGCGCGGTGGGTTTTCAACAAACGCTTCAATTCCGCAATAGGTGTCGGATGGTCGTCTACGCGTAAATCTACTTTTCGGTCTACCCAACTTTGTCCGGTATTTTGAGCGGAAACGACTAATAAGGCCGCGGATTGCTGCCCTCGAATATCGCCGCCGACCCGCTGTGCCGCTTCTAATGCCAAGACTAACCGCTCTGCCAAGGGCAGTGTTTTGGAATTTTCAAACGCCTGCGCCATTGCCGACCACACGCGCTCGTTATCCATCATATTGGCTTGCACCGCGAATCCATTGCCTACCAAATGTCCGGCAGCGTCAATACACTTGTCACCGGTGAAGGCAGCGGCGTTGCCATTGGCATCCACAATTCCCAACTGTCGAAATTGCTTTCCCTCATCTTTTTGAATCAATTCATTGACAACTGCTTCTGCTGAAAAACCTTTTTTCAAAAGAGCTAAACCTTCCGGTCCAAAAGCGGGATTGGCAAATGATTGGGTGGCAATCGTTCCAACACCGGCTTCTCCCCAGATAACCAAAGTACCGACCGAAAACCAGTGGGATTGCACGGCAACGCCCATGTCACCTGTGACTGGGTCATACGCTACGATGGAAAAAGTGTGGGCTAAAGGTTGGTCGCCGTAGGCGGATTGCGCGTTCAAGCGCAGTAAAGATAGCACAGCTATCCAGAATAATAGATTGATTCTCATTGTGTAAACTGTTTTTGTGAAAAAATATAATAACATTAAAATCTTATAAATATTTTATGATTAAAAATAATACGTGCCAAACAAGTAAAAGTTGCCTTTTATAGGAATTATTTTATATAAAATTTAATTTAAGTAAGGAAATCCACATTTTGTTTAAA
>CAZJXN010000151.1:9836-12854 GCA_964549655.1 uncultured Saprospiraceae bacterium | reverse complement strand
TAAAATTAATATTTAAAATAACAACTTCAATATTTTAGGTGTTAATCATTTGTTAATTTTTAGTCAAAAATCAATCCAATTTCGTCAATTCATACTTTTCAATGATGCTTGTCAACTGGTCTGCCAAATCTTCCTCCTTGGAGTAGTCTGCTTTTTCTAATGCCTTCGACCATTTTTTATAATCCGCATTTTTCAGATTTTTCAAGTTCGATAAGCGACCGGTAGTCATATAGTAACTATTATCTCGGAAGCTCGTCCAAGCGTTGTCATATTTTCGATAGCAATTGCCGTCGAAATCTTCGGTTGCGCCCTGCCAATCGGACGTACAAGCCAAAGCGAAATGATTATTCCCAGCGGCAGCGATGTCGCGTTTTCCGGCATGACTTTGCAATACGGCGTTCGCCAAAATCACGGATGCTGGAATCCCAAATTTCTCACTCTCACTCACCGCTACCCGCGCAAATCGCTTGAGGTAAGACTGCACCACAGCATCGTCCAATTTTTCTAACGCGTCGATGGCTTTGGAAGTCCGGCTGCCACTTCCAAAAAAAGACACGTCCAATTTATCGGATTTACTTTCCGCTTTTGCAGCTTTTACATCCGTGAATAATTCGGTGTTTTTTTCTTTTTTGGCACGGCGAGTCGGCGCGCCCGTTTCTTCCTGCTGCTGTTTAGCGGGGGAACGCAGGTTCACACTGAAATTCAAATCTTTTTTAAATAGAATGAATACTAAAAAAATGGCAATACCTAATTTGAACCAATTCCGTTGCAAATAGCCGGTCATTTTCTGATTGGTAGGAGTTCCCGCGCTCATAATGGTCGTTTTTAAAACAAATGCAAATTAATAAGTCAAATTTAAAACAAAAAGTTTTATAAAACAACCTTTTTTTCTGAACAATTTTAAATGGATGGTTTTCAGTCTATTATTTCTTTTTTCAACCTTATAATACGTTGATTGTCAAATAAATAAATATTAAAATTTGCTCCAAAAATTTACAAGATGTCTTTGCCGCCAAATATTTTTAACAAGGAGCCAAACGCCAACCCGCGTATTTCTTCATTCAAATGTGTTGTTGCTGGATTCTTTTTAGGCTCATCTAGTTAGTGTGCATCCTCGTGCCGACGGACGGGCGAATTATTAATAGTGGAATTAAAAATGACAAGTTGTGCCACATCTTGGAGATGCGGCACAACTATATCTCCAAGATGTGGCACAACTATTCTCACTTATTTTTTTGAAAAGGTACAATCAACACAACAAAATCAATTGAGCCGCATGATACGCTTGATGATTGAGCCGATTAATCAACACATTGAGTTTATTGCGGTGCGGTTCTTTTTGAAAATTTTCATCCGTGATAGCCGTGTGTTTGGCAAGCCAGTCTTGTTCTGTCATCGCCTG
This sequence comes from uncultured Saprospiraceae bacterium, assembly GCA_964549655.1. Lineage (GTDB taxonomy): Bacteria > Bacteroidota > Bacteroidia > Chitinophagales > Saprospiraceae > JADJNW01. The sequence goes on along the minus strand of CAZJXN010000151.1, from coordinate 11,452 downwards.
AAAACGGCTGGAAAGCTCCTCCGTACACGTTGATTGAATTGGGACTGAGTTTAAAGCCACTGATAGGAACGCTTGCCGAATTAGGTAAAGCGCATTTTATGAAATGTAGAGATAAAGAAGAGAATAAAAGAATATAATTAATGATTGCATTGAAAATATTGTACCTTACGGTAATGGTACAACGGTATTTTATTACAGCAGAACAAAAGTTTTTACGATCCCTGTACACTTAATAGGTCAGCCGACTTTGAAATTGGCTGACCTGTCATCCCAGCAAATTTTATCTATAAAAATTCGCATTATTGTTAAACGAAGGCTGTTTATTTTGTTTCTGTAAGTTATAACGCAGGAAAACATTCAAGCCAATATTGGTCATACGTGATTCGCGCTTGAGCCGGGAAGTCAAGTCCAACTCTGCATACCCGTCCACGCCAACCGTCCATTGTATCTCTCGGTCTACAGTTTTGCCCACGCCGCCGCGCAAGACGAACAGATTTCCCATATCCGTGCCTAACGGGCGTATCGGTGCAAAATACGTAGCAACTAATTGACGGGCTTCCTTATGCCCGATGCTATTCACCAACGTGGAAGCACCAAATCCTTTATCCCAAATCAATTTGTAACCGCCCAAGAAATTGCAATAAATTTCTTTATTTAGAATATAAAATTCCTTGCCAAAACCCAAGGTACCGCTGTACGCCATCTTCTCATAGGTAGAAGAGGAACTCATCGCTTCGCCAATGAGTATCAATGGGAGTGAACGATGCGTCACACGAGCAAAAAAACCAAACCGTAGTTGCGTAAAACTCTGCCGCAATTCAAAATCCTTCTCAAATTGTTCCCATTCATAGCCTTCTCGGTGGGTTATTTCAATCGTTTTGTACAGATTATTTAAAGTCGTGCTTTCAAATCGCGTGTTGTGAAAAAGGCGAGAAGCCCCGATATTCATGCCGACGCTAACATTTAATCTTTGGGCACTTGCGCACCAGCCAGCTAATAATAAAGAAGTCAATAACAGCGGAGTAAGAAAACGAATCATAGCAGTGTCTGTTTTGGATTTTTACAAGTGTAGTCAAAATCGCTGATTTAACCAATCACTTTATTAAAAAAAATATAGCATCCTTGTGACGCAAGATTCGAGGCTTGGTCACATCATAGGACATCTTATCGGCATGAGCAATTGAAGTTGGATTTGTCTGCTTGGCAAGGGTATAACTGTTCATTCTGGAACAGTGCCAATAGTGCTAGTTGCGGCAACGAAGGTAAGGCTTTTTTTATAGAATTACTATTTCCAAAACGCTTTTGGAAGACATTTTTGGGAGATTTTTGGAAGATTTTTGCTGGAAAGTTGGAAGATTGGAATGCTTGTCCGCCTTTGGAGGGGTGGAAGGTTGGAAAATTGGAAATTCTGGTATAACAAAACAGCAGTTGCCATTTTTATAGTTATAGATGCCGTTTACAAACTAAAAGTTGTCAACTTATTAGTAGTAGTTGCCAACTTATTAGTGTAAGTCGCCAACTTATTTTAATTAGCTGCCATCTACAAAGATAAAGTCGCCGATTAATTAAAATAAATTAACAATAAATTAAAATAAATTAACCATAAATTAAAATAA
>CAZJXN010000151.1:0-9736 GCA_964549655.1 uncultured Saprospiraceae bacterium | reverse complement strand
TTAATTAAAATAAATTAACAATAAATTAAAATAAATTAACCATAAATTAAAATAAGTTGGCATCTTATACTAATAAATTGGCATTTTACACTAATAAGTTGGCATCTTACACTAATAAGTTGGCAGCTACAAGATTTAAATTGGCAGCTGAGAGTAATTAATGCTGCTTATGACGTATAATTTGCCTAACGCAGTGTTCATAGATGCCAATCATCATGCAACATTTGGCAGATATAGCATTGCAAAAACTATTTCCGTGTTGCAAGACCCTCTTTTAGCACTGTTAAATAGTAGTTTTCCGACATAGACCAGCCCAATATTTAATACTATTTTGCTTTTCCTTTCCGACTTCTCCTTACACCCGCTTCACCATTGGCTTCAAATCCGTCAAATCTGCAATTTTCACTGGCTTGCCCGTTTCAATACTATTGCGAGCAGCAATGCCAATGAGGGAAGCCATGACCCCGTCGCGGCTGGTAGCGGCGTGGTGGAGCGGGTCGGGCGCGTTGGAATTGAGAAAAATACGGTCTTGCAAAATGCGGTCACCGCCGCCATGTCCGCCGCGTACTTGCGGGATTTTGATGGATTCGGACTTGCCGAAGTTGTCCATCGCGATGATCTCGTCGTAGTGTTCGCCCTCTTCTTTGGCATTTTGGTTCATTTCGGTGGCGTGGCGCTCGGCTTGGCTGATGCTATCGGATTTGCCCTGCTGAAAAGGGATGCCTTCCCAAGAATCGAGACGACCGTCCTTCCCATTAAAAGCGATACGCCAGCCCTCATAAGGCGAGTAGGTGGTGAGCGAGTAACTGACTTGCACATCGTTGGCATAGCGGATTTGCACCGCCATTTTATCGTAGATGTCAATGTTTTCGCGCCACACGCAAGCGTCGCGCAGGTAGCCGTCGTGTTTTTCGTTGGCAACGTATAAGTCCATGTAGCTCTTGTCTTTCGTAATATCCCAATAGAATTTACACTTATCCTTGTGCGGACACGGGCGACAATTGGTATGGCGGAACGAATTATTTTTTCCATAATGTTCTAAATTGCCATAAGCAAAAACTTCGACCGGGTCGGAGTCAATCCACCAATTGAGCAGGTCAAAGTGGTGGGTGGCTTTGTGTACGAGTAGCGTGCCGCCTTTTTCTTTAAAAGCGTGCCAGCGCCGGAAGTAATCAGCACCATGATAAACATTGAGGTACCAGTGGAAGTCAACAGACGTAATTTTCCCTACGCGCTCTTGTGCCAATAACTCTTTGAGTTTTGTGAATTGTAAGCCGTAGCGATAATTGAAGCCGACAAGGACTTTTTGTCCGCTTTTGCGCTCTGCGTCTAATATTTTCTGACATTTTACTTCATCGGTGGTGAGTGGTTTTTCGGTGATGACATCCATGCCTGCTTCGAGGGCTTTTATGATAAATTGGTCGTGCGTTGCATCTACGGTGGTGACGATTACAATATCGGGTTTGGTCGTTTTGAGCATCTGGTCGAAGTCGGTGAAGGTTGGGCAGCTTGCACCAATGATTTTTTTACCGGTTTCTACCCTACCGGGATTAATGTCGCACAAGCCGACGAATTCTACTTGGTCCCCATAATTTTGCAACACGGTTTTTCCCCAAAAGCCCGTGCCACGACTGCCCGTGCCGACCATCACGAGTTTTTTCTTGGCGAAAGGTGACTGCAAAACGGAAGCAGTAAGGGAATTGGAAAGTAGGGTTCCGGCGGCTGCCAGCCCGGTGGTGGCGAGGAAGTCGCGGCGGTCAATTGGTTGTTTCATTGTATTATAGTTTTAAATACCATTGGAATTCATTTTGCTTACATTGCCCTCCTAAAGGCTCTTATTACATTAATTGGAACGCGGATGACGCGGATAACGCGGATTTGCGCGGATTTTTTCGCTCATTCGATGGCTCTTTTTTTAAAGGTAAAATATCTTTTTCAATGTGTATTTCAAGCAAATGCGAACATTGGCTGTTTTGTAGCTATCAATTGGGTAGGAAAAATGAAGTCAGCGATTGTAATAAATATAGTTATGCTTGCAAAATAGCAAAAAAACTTCTTGTTAAGCGTTTGTTTATCCTAATTTTATAAAAATATCAGCTATTTACTTCACTAAAATTTTATATAACACTTCTGCAACTAACTGATTTCCAGCTTCATTCAAATGCACGCGGTCGGTGGTGAGGATGCCGGATTCTTTATTTTGGGTATTGTTTTTCAAATTATAGGCTAAAAATTCTTTGCGGAGGTCGGCTACTTGGCAGTTATTTTGTTTGGCAATAGTGCGGATGAGGTCGCTGTAACGGTTGAGGTCGCCGTCGAGTTCGTTGGAGAAATCCGTGCGCTCGCCAATAGCGGCAGGCGTTGCGAGGATGACGGTTGCGCCCGTGGCTTGGATTTTTTTAATCAAAGCGACATAGAACTTTTCAAATTTGTCTGCATCCGTGCCAGTGCCGTGGCTGCGCTTGTGCCACACGTCATTCACGCCTACCCAGATGACGACTACGTTTGGTTTTTTGCTCAACACATCGTCTTCGAGGCGAAGGTACAAGTCGTACACTTTGTTGCCACTGATGCCCGCGCCGATGAGTTCGTACTGCGTGTTTTTATTTGCTTTGGTCAGCATTTGTTGGATGCGGTCAATGTAGCCGCCTTTGTCCACGCCCGCTTGGGTGATGGAGTCGCCGAAGAAGATGATTTTGGTGGGTGCGTTGATAGTAGTCATCATTGCTAATAGGAAAAGAATTGAAAGGGTTTTCATGATATTAATTTTTAGTATTCAGTATTTGGTACTTGGTATTTAGTATCCAGCATCTAATATCCGGCATCCAGTTAATTCACCAATCTCCATTTCACCCCAAATCTTACTGCCGCTGGTACATTTGGATAATACGCCGTTTGATAAAACAATTCAGTCGGACGCAAGAAACTGGTCATATTTTCCATTTTTATAAAAGCGCGAAACTTAGCGATTCGGATGCTAAGGAAACCATCAACGGCAGGGTAGAATGCAACCAATTGGCGGTTTTGCAATTGAAATTGTCCAGTGACGGGATTGTAATATTCAGAAAAATAAGCATCATTATAACGAAGGTCAAAACCTAATCGCACTTGTAATACGCCGCCTCGAAATAAGCGACCTTCATAATACAGACTGTGTTTGCCAAAAATTTGCGGCAAGCGAATAAAATCTTCGGAAGTTTGCTGAAAAGCGACGAGATTATCTAAATGAAAACTGCCCAATGTAAAATCTTTTTGAGCGATAAATTGCAAAATACTGACAGGCGTGCCCGTCTGCTGCGAAACGCCGGTGCTATCAAAGTAAATAAAGTTATTTAGTAAATGATAGCGTCCTGTAATGTTTATTTGTAATCTTGGAATCGTGTAGCTGCCACCAATCGTGGTAGAAAGTGTTTGTCTAAAATTATTATTCCAAACGGGACGTTGGGACGCATAAAAGCGATGTTGTAATAAAGTAGGCGAATACAATTGGTTAATAAATTCTGCTTTTAACTTGCCAAATTTACCCAAATCCACTAACAAATCCCCATTCACGCGATAATCGCCCGTAGCACCGAGAAAACCGAGATGCGCATAGCTTTCCAAACGGAGGCGTTGCCCCAGACTCAAATTCCATTTGCCGGTGAGAAAAAGGTTATTAATCGTCGAATCGGACGGCTCTTGATCCAACAAATAAATGCTGTGCACAGCGCCTACTTCCAATAAATCCTGCTCGCTGCGTGGCTCGTCTTCTCTGCCTTTGCGGAGTTTAAAAGTGCTTAATCGAAAACTATTTTCTACTTTTTGGTAGCGCAAAAAATGGCGCACGCCGCGCTCGTCTGTCAGAAAGGAGGGAAACAAATCGAAAAAAGCAGTATCTATTGCTAATTGATTATCAAAAAATTTATAACTATAATCACCCACAATCGCTTGATGCGACAGCGTATAGGCGCGTGTGAAACCTCGGAGCGAGTCGGGCTTGCCGCCCAATTGGAAATAGTGCGTGTACGCCAATTCCTGCTGCGAATAACGCGATTTAGCATTTTGCAAAAAAACACCCGCCGAAGCCGGTCCCGCGAGATTGCCTTCTATGGCAGGTTCTAACGCTACGCCCCCATTGTCTTCTTGTTCCATCGTATTGCCAGCCGCCGCCAGAAAACCTTGATATCGTCCGTTTTTTCCTTTCAACCACACACCTACTGCCAACGCTGTATTTCGAGCATTCTGATTCGGATATTGGTTCTCTTCGCCGATGTAACTCAGTCGTTTATAATCCAAACTAAAATTGACGCCTTTTGCAAAATTGCGACTGAATTGACCCGTGAAATAACTGTCCGCCTGCTCCGAACCAGCCATAAACGACACGTTGGTAAATGCTTTTTGAATGCGATAAAATGGCGTACGTGTCACCGGTGTTTGATACAAATCAAACTGATGCAAACCCACGTCAAACCCGCGTCGCCACACGGTTTCAAACACCAACGGACGATGCGCAGAACCTAAAACGCCGAGGTTGGCATAATCCAAATCGCGTTGCCGAACCGGATCGTATTGTTGAAAATTATAAAGCGTGGAGTCAGCGTAAGGCGTTTCGCGCAGTGGATTATCTGCATAAAAATAGAAAACACCAACCGTATCGGGCGTATCATCTTCGGACTGTTGCGGGCGCAAAGTATCGGAAATAGACGAAGGACCATCGGGTGGCGGAATACCTCGGCGGGGCAGGTCTTGGGCAGTTAAAGTCCAAGCTTGCATTGCAAAAAAAATCAGTATAAACAGCCGAGCGAGGTTCTTCATGAAAGACAATAATCTCCCGCAGAACTTGTTCCGTAAGACGGAATTCCGCAGATTCCGCAGATAGTTGATAAACATTATATAAAATAAGCACTTGTTACATATTTACCGCAGCGTCAATAGAGAACGCAATGTTTCATTACAAATTTTACACTACCTTCCAATAGTTTCTTAACTTGTGTAACGTCTAATATAAAATCTGCGAAATTCCGTCTTACGGAACAAGTTCTGCGGGCGGTTTTTACATATTCAGTACCGCCGGATTCATTCCCATCATCGAGAAACCGCCGTCGTGGTACAAGTTTTGCATCGTCACATAACGGGTCAAATCCGAGAATAAAACCGTGCAATAATCTGCGCAAGCTGCTGCGTCCGCATTGCCCAACGGCGCTATTTTATCGGCATAGCCAAAGAAATCCGAAAATCCTTTCACGCCGCTGCCTGCCGTGGTCATCGTGGGCGATTGAGAAATGGTGTTCACCCGCACTTTATTTTTTTCTCCAAAATGATACCCGAAGCTTCGCGCAATGGATTCGAGCATCGCTTTGATGTCCGCCATTTCATTATAATCTGGAAACGTCCGTTGCGCAGCCATGTAGGTGAGGGCGACGATGCTGCCCCAATCTGCCATAGCGTCTTGTTTATAAAGCACTTGCATCATTTTATGGAACGACATAGCGCTGATGTCAATGGATTGTTTGGACCACTCATGATTTAATTCCGTATAATGTTTTCCTTTCCGCACATTGACGGACATCCCAATCGAATGCAATACAAAATCTAATTTACCGCCTAAAATCTCCTGACTTTGGCTAAACAATTTATCCAAATCGTCCATATTTGTCGCATCGCAAGCAATGACTTCGGCGTTGAGTTTTTCGCTCAATACTTTGATTTCGCCCATGCGCATCGCTACTGGTGCATTGGTCAGCGTGATGGTTGCGCCTTGTTCCACACATTTCTCCGCGACTTTCCAAGCGATAGACTGTTCATTGAGTGCGCCCGATATAACGCCTCGTTTGCCGGCGAGTAAGTTGTTTGCCATTTTTATTTAAGGTTGAGGTTAAAGTTAAGTCTTAGGTTTAGATTGAGGTTTAGGTTTAGATTGAGGTTTAAGAAACAAGGGATAAACCCTTCACCCCATCACCCATTTTCACGCTTCAATCAACTGCCTTGCATTCTCAATCGCCGCATCGCTCGGCGGATTCTGACTCAACATCGTTGCAATGGAGCGGATGCGTTCATCGCGGTTGAGCAAACGCACTTTTGCAATGGTACGGCTTTCCTGTTCTTTTTTATAGACAAAATAATGGACATCCGCTTTGGATGCCACTTGCGGCGAGTGCGTGATGGTGACGACTTGATGATGATTGGACAAACGACGTAAAATATTGCCCATGCGAAGCGCGACATCACCGGAAATCCCAGAATCTATTTCATCAAAAATAAGCGTCGGCAATGGAATCGCGCTGGCGACTAACGACTTGGTAATCAAGGTCAAACGCGATAATTCACCACCCGAAGCCACATCTTTGATTAATTGCATTCGACTGCCTTTATTGGCAGCAAATAGGAAAGCAATATCATCAATGCCCGATGGACCGAGGTTTTCCATCGTTCGCAATTCTACTTTCAATACGGCACTTTCCATTGCCAGTTGATTGAGCATTTCTTTCACCTTATTTTCAAAACCTTCGATGACTAATTTACGACGCTCGCTCAAGGTTTGCGCCACTTCCCAGAGATGCGTTTCTTGCTCCGAGATGCGATTGCGCAGCATATCAATTTCAGAACTCAAATCGCCAAACGCGCCCAACTGTTGTTGTAAATTGGTTTGAATATTCAATAATTCCTTGACAGTGGTGACTTTATGTTTATTTTGCAAACGATAAATTAAATCCAATCGGGCTTGCAATTCTATGATGCGCTCTGGGTCGTATTCCGTCACATCCGCAATGGTTTCAAACTCATCCGCAATATCTTTCAACTCTTCTGCCAAGCCATCATATTTTTCGGACAACCGCGCCAGTTTAGCATCATATTTTCCAATTTGATGTAAGGTAATGCCCAATTCTTCCATTTGAACCACCAATGATTGCTCGCTTTCGCACAGATATTGGTACGCGGCGCTCATCACGCGCTTGATTTCTTCCGCATTCGCCAACACTGACAATTCTTTTTCAAAACGGTCTTGTTCGTCTTCTGTCAGTTCGGCTTTATTGAATTCTTCGAGTTGAAATTGTAGAAAATCCACTTCTTTGGAAGACGCTTCGTTGCGTGCCATCAGATTGGACAGGCGGCGGCGGTCGGCTTGCAATTGGCGAAATTCTTCTTCATAACCAGCTACCAATCGTTTGTTATCTGCCAGCGCGTCAATCATGCGAAGCTGGAAAGAGACATTGTGAATATCGAGCGTATCAAACTGCTGGTGTAAATCAATTAAGGCGCTGCTGAGTTGTTGTAACACATTGAGATTCACGGGTGTATCGTTGATGAAAGCACGGGATTTGCCGGAAGGTAGAATTTCCCGCCGGATGAAGGTTTCGTCCTCGTAATCAATTTCGTGGTCTTGAAAAAACACCTTCAAATCGTATGAACTGATGTCAAATTGTGCTTCTACCACACACTTTTCCGCTTCGTTGTAAAGCGATTTGGTGTCGGCACGATTGCCCATAATGAGGTTCAGCGCGCCCAGCAGAATGGATTTACCCGCGCCCGTCTCTCCCGTTATAATCGTCAAACCATTGGAAAAATTGACTTCCAAGGATTCAATAATCGCGTAATTTCGAATGTTCAGACTTTTAATCATCTTGATGCAAACAGCCTCGTTTGGTGCAAAGTTAACAAGACTTCCGAAGTTTTGGAAATTTCGGAACGCTCAAATAAAATACATTCCGTTTACAAGGGATTATAAACGGCATTATGCGCTATGAAACCGAAATCGTCGAGTTTGGGAATGCCTTTTTTGGCGTATTGCACCGCGCGATTGCAGATTGGATTAGAATACAAATGCAACCAATTTTCATGCTAAAAATCCTAAAAAAGGAGGTGGTTGAAAATTGGGAAGAATAGTGCTGAGTTGAGTATTTTGCATTTTTTTGGTCAATATTTCTGCCAATACTGTTCTGTAATCGGTCGTAACGTTGAGGTCTACGCCTTTGTCGAGTTGTTCATTTGCCAATCCATTCCATTTTCCGTACATTTTTCCACCTTTTACATTTCCCCCCAACACCAGCATGGCGTTGCCGTAGCCATGGTCAGTTCCATTGCTTTTGTTGGCTTTCAATCGTCTTCCAAACTCACTCATCACAAGTATTGTAAGCTTGCCGTGATAGGCGTGCAAATCGTTGTAAAAAGCCCCCAATGCGTCCGAGAGTCCGTTGGCAAGTTGTGGAAAATGGTACTGTTGGTTTTCGTGTGTATCCCAGCCACCAAAGTCGAGAGCTGCCACGTGGATGCCCACTTCCATTTTGATTAATTGGGCAAGATTGATAAGTTTTTTACTTAAATCATTTATATACCAATCGTTTGGGTATTCTACTCCTTTTTCGGGCAAATAAGGCAACGGATTTTGATTGGCATCTCGTTTCAATTTCCCTTGCACTATAGCAACTGTACTAAGGGCTTTTCGTGCAGCAAGGTTTAAAAGTGCATTAGGTTCGTTTTTATACATTTTTTTAAGCAACCCTGCTATTCGTTCATCGCCGTGTACTTTAAATTCCTTGGCTTCGGCAATAGAACAGGCAAATGTACTTCCTAAAAGTGAGTTCGGAATTTCGCTTCCAGATACTACCGCAGGCAGCAAAGAAGTGGGGTTAAGCGTAGACAAATAGCGAGTGAGCCATCCTTCAGCAGTGTTCTGTTTTTGAGCAACGCCCTTTTCCAGCATATCCATGGCATCGAAGTGGCTACGGCTTCCGTTGGTAAGTCCGCAGGCATGAACAATGGCAAGTTGATTGGCATCGTAGAGTTCCTTCAGTGCTTTGGTGCGTGGGTGAAGCCTAAAATCAAATCCTTGAAAAGCATTTTGAAGCAATAAACCTGCCTCCCCGCCACTTTCGGCAATTCGTAGCGAAGTAGGGCGGGCAGCCACATAATTTTTATCATCTACGGGCGCTACAAGGTGCAAGCCATCCATTCCACCACGCAAAAACAACAGCACAAATATTTGTTCTTGAGCCTGTGAGGGACTTAGTAAGGTAAAATTTTTAAGTGGATTGAGTCCAAGTAAGGCGGCATAGGCACCACAACTTTTTATAAATTCTTTACGCTGCATATTGTTTTAAAATATTTTGAAATTAGCGATATTGGAAATGAGGCATCATACATAGTAATGAAACCAAATTGCGAAGCTTATCTTCTTTGTCTTGAGCATTTCCCTCCAACATATCGTCTTCGGAGGCACCTTGCGCAAAAAAACTCATTACGCGTTGCTTATCTTCTGAAGAAATAGGGTTGACTACCAGTCTTTTTATCCAATAAGTTACAATTTCCTCAAAAGTTTTGATTGCGGGGGGCAGTTGTGAGAGCAAATCCACGTGCGTAATTTTGTGCCAATCTTCGTTTAGTGTAAGTGCCAATATTACATTCCAGCGGCTAAGCATCATACCCGAGTTAATCCAATGTGATGCATGGTCGGGATGCCCTGTAGGCGTAGCCCAGCTAAAGTGCAAATAGTCAGTTTGGGCAGTTATCCAATGCAATTGTTGGTTGGGTGTAAATACGGGTTCAACAGCCCTAAAAAAAGATGCCATTAGCTCAAAAGGGCGTTTTATTTTTTTGCCCAACGATTGTGTAAATTCATCAGAAAGGACAATCGCTTCTACCACTTTTTTGATTTGCTCTTCGCTTTTTTGATATTGCATCCATACTACTATGGCTTTGTCTATGAGCGATTGCGGAGGCTCATCTGCGACCAATCTTTTGCACAGCTTGGTGCATAGAA
>CAZJXN010000150.1:0-12992 GCA_964549655.1 uncultured Saprospiraceae bacterium | reverse complement strand
CTTCTTCCGTATCCGCATCTTCAATACCGATTAAAATCAATAAACCCTCGCCAATGCTGGATTTTACAATATTATCAATGGTTACAGAAGCTTCTGAAACGCGTTGAATGACTGCTCTCATTTTATTTAGATAATAGACGATAGACTTTAGACAATAGATAATTTGATGTAAAAAAAAGGGTAAGTACCGCTGAGTCTAAAGTCTAAAATCTAAATATTACATAAATCGCAAATTAATTTCGTCAATTATATCTTCATATTCTTCGTCCGTTATGATATGCTCTTTTAGCAGCCATTTCATTCTACTCAATTCCGTCTTTTTATCATTTTCTTCATTGATGAAAAAATAATGTTCTCTGTAATTTCGCTTTCTCGCTTCAAAAATGGCATCTACAAACTGCTCGAATACTTCTTGATTTGGACTGTTATGTATCAAAAAAAAATGCTTGTCGTCTTCCAGTTGAATAATAAAATATTTTATTTGTAAGAATCGGTAAATCAGCATTATAACGCATCCAAGCAAGACAGTAAGTCCGCCCCCAGTAAGTGCTTTGACCCAAGTGTCGTCCAAAAATAAAGAGGTGCGAACCAATCCGAGTAGCACAATGAAAATACCGATATAAAAGATGGCAGGATACTTTTCGGTGAAGACCCGCACTTTTCGCCGGTCGTCTATGTCAGAAAAAGGGATGAAAATGGAGTTATTCGTCTCTAAACTTTGCTTATGGCTCTCAATACCACCGCGTTTTATGATATGATGCTTTGTAACAAAAAAGATTCGTTGTTGTAATTCTTTCACGCTAAGATTAATTTTGGTAGAAGGAAAGGAAATGACACCTTCTTTTAAAAAAGTGTAGGTGTTTCCGGTACGGGCTCGTGCAAGTCGAGCGAATTATTCGTCACCGAATTTACTTTTTCAGAAACGCGGTAAATATTAAGCGTATCATCCAATGGTTTGTGTAATAACTCCAGCGCATCTTCCACCGCAATATCTTCCAGCCAGCGCTGCTGCGCTTCTTTGGTAGAGAGAATAACCGGCATCCGGTCGTGCAGTGAAGAAACTTCCTTATTGGGTTCGGTCGTGATGATAGAAAAACTTTTCACCGCATAATTATCTTTGTACCATACATCCCAAATACCCGCCAGCACCATGAGTTCGCCATTTTTCAGCAGCAGCCGATACGGAATTTTACCGTCACTGGTTTTGCGCCACTCATAAAAACTATCCGCCAGTATCCAACATCGTCGCTTGCGAATGGGCAGCCGAAAAGAGGGTTTGGTGGCAATGCCTTCGGAGCGCGCATTGATCAATTTACCCGTATTTTTGCCATCATTGGACCAATGCGGAATGAGTCCCCACGTCACGTATTGCAGGCGGTTCGGGCTGTCGTTGGTTACGATGTACGTGTGCTGCGTCGGCGCCACATTGAAATTAAGCCGCAGGTTGGTGTCTACTTCAATATCACCAAATTGCTGTTGAATTTTTTCTTTGGAAGTAGAAAAGGAAAAACGTCCACACATGGGAATTCCTATTTTGCTTTATTATCAAATTCTACAAACTGCCTGTTTAAGAGAACGAGTTTTCTACCAGAGAAGTTTCTAAAAAAAATTCATCCTTTGCTGTCCAGTTTTGTCCTCCTACTTCGTCGAGTCATTATATTTCATTTTTAAACTAATCAAATTCAAACATCATGAAAGAATTTATGCTAATTTTCAGAGGTGCGGATGAAGGCGCAGTTAACTTTTCGCCAGAACAAATGCAAGCGCAACTCGCTAAATGGGGCGAATGGATGGGAATGCTCGCCAGTTTATTCTAAGCATGGCGGCGCACGGTAAACGGCACACTTTGCAGATTGAAGAAGTCAAGGCAAGTCCAAATTTTCCGAAAGAGTAAGGGGACGAGAGGACTTAGTGACCGAGTGACCAAATAAGAAGGAGATTGCGTAACTTTGAACATCAAACTACCAAACCTCCAAACTTTGAATTTTTGAACCTTGAACTTTCAAACCTCGAACAAACCATAGACCATCTTTTCCGGCACGAGTGGGGAAAGATGGTCGCTTTTTTGACGCGTATTTTTGGGGCGCATAATCTGGAAATGGCGGAGGACATTGCGCAGGATACATTGCTCAAGGCATTTGAATTGTGGAAAATCAAAGGCATTCCCGACAATCCTCCGGCGTGGCTGATGACCGTGGCGAAAAACCGCGCGATGGACGTGATTCGGCGCGAGCGACACAACATTCGATTGTCGGACGACGTAGCGGTTTTGTTAGAATCCGAATATACGATTGCCTCGACGATAGAAAACTTAACGACCGAGGAAGAAATCAAAGATGACCAGTTGCGCATGATGTTTGCGTGCTGTCACCCAGCGTTGGCGGGCGAGGCGCAAGTGACGATGATTTTGAAAACTTTGTGCGGTTTTAGCATTACAGAAATTGCCAAAGCATTTTTATCGAATGAAGAAAATATTAATAAACGGCTTTATCGCGCCCGACAATTATTTCGGGAGGGAAAAGTGACCTTAGAAATTCCGACCAAAAATGAACTCGGCGAACGATTAGAAAATGTACTGACTTCCATTTATCTCCTTTTCAATGAAGGCTACAATGCTACTTCGCACGAAGATTTGATTCGCAATGACTTGATTCAGGAGGCTTTACGTCTCGGCGTTCTATTGACTCAAAATAAACAAACGGCTCGTCCAGAAGTGTACGCTTTGCTTGCGCTCATGTGCTTCCACGCGGCGCGCACGGGCAGCAGACTTGATGAAGAAGGCAATATTTTATTATTAAAACAGCAAGACCGTTCAACTTGGAATCAAGAATTAATTCAAACCGGCATCAGCTTTTTATCACAATCAGCTCAAGGCGAGACTTTTACAAAATATCATGCCGAAGCTGGAATCGCATATCAACATTGTATTGCAAAAAAGTATCACCAAACAAATTGGAAAAACATTGTTCAGCAGTACGATTTATTGTACCAAATTCATCCCACGCCCATCATCGCACTCAATCGAGCCATCGCTATCGGAGAGTGGAAAGGTGCAAGAGAAGGATTAAAAGCAATGGAACAAATCCCTGATTTACAGACACTTTACAACTATTATCTGCTTTCCGCAACGCTCGGCGAATTCTACTTAAAACTCAACGAACCTGCCAAAGCGCGTCCTTATTTTGAAAAAGCCCTGTCACAAACGCAATCGGAAAAAGAGAAAAAGCTTTTAAGGGAGAAAATGGGAGGAATGGGGTGATGGGTTTATACGGTGATAGGGTGATGCGCTAAGAAAAAATGTCTGAGAACCTGTTTAAAATTTATTTTGGCACGCTTGAATAGACGCATTAATTTGGCTAAAGCCGCTCCTTACTTCCTTTTAACCCCGCCATAAATGGCGGGGCAACTGGTATTTAATTGCCCCGCCATTTATGGCGGGGTTAGAGCAGTCCCCCTTTGGACTTTAGTCCAATTAGTAGCCAAACAGCAAAATTTTAAACAACCTCTGAACCATGATTTTTATGATTAAATGATTTTCATGATAATCACACGCCGCATCCGCTGTGAAAAAAAAATAGCGGAGCGACCACGTAAAAGTTGTCGTCGTAAACCCATCCCCCTTTCACCCCATCCCCCTTTTCCGCTCCTTTTCCAAAATACTACGTCTAACATAAACAAACATCCAATTGTCTTTCATTGGCGAAACATCGAAAAAAGATTGATACGAAAAATTTTAACATCTTTTTTTCAATTTGGTATTTGAAGTACAGCCAGATAAAGCTAATTTTACCCATTGAAGTATGCGAGCGAAACCTCTTTTTGAGAAACCCACGATTGACAGTACCCTTCCACCTTTCGGCTTAATAAAGGCTATAAATGAAAAAATAGCATGCTATCCTACAGAAGCGATTAATTTTGCTGCTGCTTTGACCAGTTTGCAGCGTATACATATAATTGTAGTAGAAAGACAGAATTCCAAAACCGATTAAATAAACACACCCATGAGACATATCTACAAAGGGCTGGCACTCTTTTGCTACCTTTTTACAAACGCAAGCCAATTTTGGCGCATTGCTGCCCTCATTTTATATAGTTTAATTACAACAACCAATTTACAAGCCCAATCTTGCGCCATCACAAGCATCACTGCCGATTCAATTACGTGTGGAGCTAACAATCAATACGTTGCAAAAATCACAGTCCGCAACAACGGCAGCTCGCCTGCTACAGGAAGTTTAATAATAGAAGCTGGTGGACAAAGTTTTCTCGCGCCTGTAAAATTGAATGATACCTTGCAAAGTGTAGTCATTACTTTGCCTGCCAATGGACAATTTATCAATGTGAGAGCACTTTATTCGGACTTGCCGGAATGTACCTTGACCAGAGATTCCCTTTTTACAGCTCCGACGGGCTGCGGTGTAGTGGGCAATCGCGTTTGGGAAGATTTGAATGGCAATGGGATACAAGAAAGTGGCGAAAATGGCATCCCAAATGTCAGCGTTTTTTTGTTGAAATGTGATGCAACGAGCGTGGCTCAAACGACTACCAATACGAATGGATTTTATCAGTTTACAAATATACCAGAGGGTAGTTATAAAATACGCTTTGACCTGAGTACGGCGGGAGCTATTTTTTCTACTGGCGTTTTCACAACAAAAGATAGTGGCGCAGATACGCTTGATTCAGATGTAGACCCAACTTCAAAAGAAACGGCTTGCTTCACACTTGCTGCGAGTCAACAAAATTTGAACGTAGATGCCGGAGTTTATATACCTGCTCAAATCGGCAATTTCGCCTTCGTTGATAAAAATCGAAACAACTTTTTCGACAGTGGGGATGCGCCCTTGCAAGGTGTGCCGGTGCGTGTGTACCGCTGCGACCAGACCACGCCCATTGCCATTCAAGCGACGAACGCGACCGGAAATTATTTGATAACAAGTTTAGCGCCAGGTGGTTATAAAGTAGAATTTGGCTTTCCGGCTACGGGCTTATATGAGCGCGTGTTGTCGAATATCGGAAGTGATAATATGGATAGTGATGCGGAAATTAATGGATTTACAGCTTGCTATACAGTACAATCCAGAAAACAGGAATTTACGATAGATGCGGGCTACACTTTTTGTCCGCCGGTTACGTCGCTCGCTTGTGTTGCCAATGTAAACCTAACGATGAATGCAACTTGCTCGCTGAAAGTGGCACCAGAAACCTTGCTGACGACTTTGCCTTCGTGCGCCTCTACATTTGAAGTGCGCATTGCGGTGGGAAATGGAGTGCCTTTTGGGGACGTCGTGACGAGCCAATATGTGGGACAAACCTTGCGAGCAGTGGTGATTGATAAACAAACGAATAATTTTTGCAGTAGCAGTATTGTGGTGCGTGACGTAACGAAGCCAACGATTATTTGTCCACCCACTACCAATAAAGCAGTCTATTCGCAACAGATTCAGGTGATTAGCAGTACCCTTTCTACTTTAAATAACTCAGCAAATCTGGCAAATTTCAATTGCTTTCGTCCAGTGGTAAATCCCGGTGGCGGCAATCATTATTACGATACGCGCACCATTACGGTCTCCAAATCAGATGTGTATACTTTCGAATTATCCTCCCAATTTGGAGATGGCGCAGCACTTCTATACGAAGGCGAACCCGATTTTCAAAACTTATGCCAAGGCGTTTTTGCACAGAGCTATCAAAGTTTTACATCGGGCGTTTATTTCACAACCCTCAATTCCATTCTACGCCTGACGGCTCGATTGCAAGTCGGAAAAACCTATACCTTGCTAACTACTTCTCGTGCGCCGGGCGCGACTGGCTCTTACATTTGGGCGGCTTACAGCGATGGCGATGGTTTATTGAATGACCTTACACCTATTAATGTACAGGCTTCTTATGATTTAATTTGTACCGATATTAGTCAAGTTTTGAATAAACCGTCGAGTTTGGCGTTTGTCGGAACTCCAATAGTAATGGATAATTGTGGCGTTCCAACGGCGAATATCACATTTGTAGATCAAGTCATAGACGGCGGCGATTGCAATGGCAATATTATTACACGCACTTTTACAGCCAAAGACCCTTCTGGCAATTCGGCGCAGTGTAACCAGATTATCAGTGTTCGAAAACCAACTTTAGCAGATGTCGTGTATCCCTCTTTGACCGCTTATTTAGAATGTGACGCGAGTTTTCCGGTAGATGCAAATGGCAATCCAAGTCCGACGGTGACGGGTTATCCCTTTATTAAAACATCTTTTGGCAATTATGACTTGAGTGTAACGTATTGTAATATCGGTGCTACTTATGAAGACAAACCTAAAGCGGTCGGCTGTTCCGGCACGTACACGCTCCTGCGCGAATGGACTATTGCGGATTATTGCAATCCTGCGAACTACCTCGTTTTCACCCAGTTTATCCGAGTCGGCGATAGTGAAGACCCCGCTATAGAATGCCTAGTGGCAGATACCGACGGTGATGGCGTGCAGGATACTCTTGTTTTTTCGACGAATTCTTTTAATTGCGTGGCAAGTTTTGAAGCACCCGCTCCGATTATTACCGACAACTGCTCCAGTTCTACCTATAAAGTAGAAGTTATCAGCGATACGTTGGTGCATATTTTTGACCCATTTGGCTTCCTGATTGATACGCGGTTAGAAAAATTTATACGTGCCACGGTCGAATCCACGGGTTCCTTGCGGGTAGAAAATATACCAATTGGCGACCATGCGTTTCGCTACACCGTGACAGATGCGTGTGGCAATATGGCAACTTTAGAATGTCCGTTCAAAGTGCGAGACTTGTCGGAACCGGTCGTGGTTTGTAAAAGTAGTCTCACCGTTTCATTGGGAGGCGCCGGAAATACGATGGTTTTTGCAAAAGACGTGGACGAAGGCAGCCGTGATAACTGCGCGATTGACAGCATTCTCATTCGCAGAAAATATACGCGCGACCCGATTACTTGTGACACCTTGATTGGCGCGCAAGTTTATTATTCCGAATGGGATACCGTGACGCAAATCGGTTGCTGTGATGCCAATTCTAAAGTAGCCGTGGAACTCCGCGTGGTAGACAAAGCCGGAAATGTAAACGAGTGCGCTTCACAGATTGAAGTGTTAGATAAAATAAAACCGTTTTGTGTCGCGCCGCCTTCGGTTACGATTCCGTGTACGGCTTTGCCCAAAGAATTTAATCCCAGTGATACCACCATGTTGCAATCCATGTTTGGCGTGGCAACTGCGACCGACAATTGTGGCGCAACTTGGCAGGAATTAGCGCCAGTCGTCAATTTGCAGGAGTGTCGCTTTGGCACGATTACCCGCCGTTTTCGCACCGTTGACCGTGTTGGAAATACGTCAATCAATACTTGCCAGCAAACGATTACGATTACAAAAGTGAATAATTATGAAATAAAATTTCCAAAAGATGCCAATATGCAATGCGGAATGCCTTTCGCGGATACGCTTAGAGTGAATAAATTGGCGTGTGATGCGATTTCTGTAAATGTAACAGATGAACGTTTCTCCGCAATTGGAGCCGAATGTTATCGTATTTTTAGAACGTATCGGGTGATCAATTTTTGTGAATACGATGGCGTTTCGCAACCTACCGTCATTGGTCGGGATGAAGATTGTGACAACAGTGCCGGAGATGAAGATATATGGGTGGTACGTCGTCCTAATAATACTTTTGTAGACCGAAATAATCTGGAAACCGATAACCTGCCTGCTGCCAATCAACGCGGCTGCACGCCCGCCAATCCGCGCGGCTACTGGCGCACCGGCACTACGGTTGGCTATTGGCAATACACGCAAGTCATCCGGGTATTCGACACCATTCCGCCGGATGTCATTTTTGTGCCGCCCACTACTTTTTGTTCTACGGCTGATAATTGCACGGGGCAAGTCACCGTGCCTTTTGTACTCACAGAAGATTGCACGCCGGGTACAATTACCACCCAAGTCACCGTTGATTTGAATGCTGATAGCACTTCCGATGGTACGCTTGCCAATCTCGGCGGCTCTTTGGTTGGAAGCTATCCCAATTATCAACTGTCTGGCATTTTTTCAAAAGGCAAACACGCGTTTATTATTCAGGTACAAGATGGCTGTGGCAATACGAATATTGAACGCATTCGTTTTGAAATAGCCGATTGTAAAGCACCAATACTTAGTTGTAAAAGTAACCTCACCGTCGCTTTAAAACCGGTAGAACCGCTGCGGGATATGAATGGCGATGGAGCGGAAGACCGAGGTGCAGTCGTGGTAAAAGCATCTGATTTTATAAATGGCACGTTGACGGATTGTTCGGGTCCAGTGCGGTTTTCTATCAATCGAATCGGGCAAGTGCCGAATATCAATCGGGATAGTTTAGTGTTGGTTTGCGCGGATTTAGACGCACCTATATTTGTACAAATTTATGCTTGGGATAAGGCGAATAATCCTTACGCGATTCAGCCCGGCGGCATCATTGGTGGACCCAATTATAGTGTTTGCGAAGCATCCCTCATCGTACAAGACACTACTTTTGAAGCGTGTGCTCCACCTAAAAAAGGCTTGGTGACCGGTAATATTCGCACAGAAGACGGCGACCCGATGCAGGATGTAATGGTTTCTTTGAGTGGACAACTGGCAGCTACCACCTACACCGCAGTGGACGGCACCTATGGTTTTGCACAATTGGACGAGAGGTATGATTACACGATTGCCTCTTTATTTGATACGAATTTTGTAAACGGCGTGTCTACCATTGACGTGATTCTCATCACCAAGCATATTTTGTCAGTACAGCCTTTGACTTCACCTTATAAAATGATTGCGGCGGATGTGAATAGTTCAAAAACGATTTCCACGCTCGACCTGATTTTATTGCGAAAGCTCATTTTAGCCATTGATGTGCGCATCGCTAACAATACCAGTTGGCGATTTGTAAATGCTAATTATAACTTTCCGGTTCAAACCAATCCGTGGTTCCAAGATTTTCCAGAAGTGTACAGTATTAATGATTTGAACGGCACGTTGGGCAATGCGGATTTCATCGCCATCAAAATAGGAGATGTGAATCTGAACGCGACGACTACTCGGTCATTTTCAGTAGGAGAGGAGCGCGACCGAGGCGAACCATTTGTTTTTGAAGTGGAAGACCAGTTTATCAAAACAGGAGAAACTTATACCGTAAAATTCAACGCCGATATTGCTGCCGTGCAAGGTTACCAAGCTACGCTAGCTTTTAATCCAAATGTGTTAGAATTAATAGATGCGGATTATGGCATTGCAAAAGAAGAGAATTTTGGTTGGCAAGCGTCAGCAGAAGGCATTGTAACGACGAGTTGGCACGATATAACGCCTGTTCAAACAGTCGGTAAATCACACTTATTCAGCCTCGTATTTCGAGCGAAATCAGATGGACAGTTGAGTGATATTGTAGAAGTGAATTCCCGTTACACGCGGGCAGAAGCGTACGATTGGAACGATGAGACTAAGAACATAGCGATTCATTTTAACCAAAAACAAGGCGTATTCGCACCCTTTGAATTGTATCAAAATACACCCAATCCATTTTCAGCAACTACGACCATTCAATTCTATCTACCAGAAGCGTCAACTGCCACCTTGAAAATAACAGACACTACAGGGAAATTATTGAAAAATATGCAAGGCGAGTACGCGGCTGGTTTGCACCAAATTAAAATTCAAAAAAGGGATTTGGCAAGTAGCGGGGTATTATATTACAGTTTAGAAACCGAAAAAAATAGGGCTACGAAAAAAATGATTCTTACAGATTAGCATTATTTTAATATGCAAGCGGTTAGTATACAACGTGTTTTTAAACTCGCTTCCTTCTAAAATTATTTTATTTTATAAAAATGAAAAAAAGTTAGTATTAATTATTGAACATATTCGATGATTTGAGTACATTTGCATTGTGGTACTAAATATACTGCATTTCGTGCTAACCCATTCTATACAAATAAACACTTCACACAAAGGCAACACATTCGTGCTGTTTTTAATATCTCAATTCATATTCATTCAACACTAAGTATTTTCCTCTGTGAGAGGAAACAGTATTTCCCAAACTTCTAACACAAACACTTCTTTCTAAACATTTAACACACAATATTTTTTGTCTTGCGGGCAAAGACGACCTATTTATTATTTGATTCCGCGAGATAGATTTCACAAAGGCTACAAGGCAAATGCCCTTTTGGGCAAGGCGTAATTATTTTAATGCAACAAATCATTTTCTCATGAGCACTACCGCTATGCAGGTCGGGCGCATTAGCCACGGCTTTGTCACTTACTCTCTGCTCCCAGCGCTTCGGCTGCGTATTGCTGCGCTTTTTGGCCTATTGCGTCGTACGTCTTTTTTCCATTTTAACCATGTAATTCCTTTTTTATCAGCTTATAAATCTGATGTAAAATTCTATTTGGTCACTCCAACTATTATCAGCTTATGAAACAAATTTATACATTTATTTCCGTACCGAAATGGGCTTTACGCGCCCTCACTGTAGCCCTGTCCATGCTGCCCATGTTGGTGTCTGCCCAGATCTACGTCAATGCTTCTGGCGTTTGTAACGGGGGAGTACCGTGCTTTACCACTTTGCAGGCAGCCATTGATGCCCCGGGCACTGTGGCTAATACGATGATTAATGTAGAAACCAATTTAACGGCAGGAATGGTTAATGTCAACAAATCCGTCCGAATTGTCGGTAGTGGTTTTACGTTGAATTCTACTTCGGCTTATCATGGTATTTACATTACAGCTCCAGACGTAACCATCCGAAATTTCACGGTAGACAATGCTGGCACGTTTGGTATTGTAGCTGCACCGGGGGCGGATAATTTAAGATTAATCAGAATAACGACTACCAATAATGGTCGCTTGGTGCCGTTAAATGGCTTATCCGGTTCGGGTATTGCGCTCACTGGTATTGATGGGGCTACACTGGACAGGATCAACTCTTCCAATAATAAAGGAAATGGTATCTCTATCACCGCCTCTCAAAATGTGACGATAACCGACTTGACAACGTCTGGTAATTCGTTCTTTTTGGGATTTAATGCTTCGGTAGGCATTTTTTCAAGCACACTTTATACTCCTTGTAGCGTAGATAATATTCTGATTCAAGGCGTGTTCAATGCTGGTGAACAGATATTAGTTTATCAGGAAGATGATGAGACGGATGCTTGCGCGTTTCCCAATATTACAGATGTCGTGGTGGGTGCGCCCGCTACGCATTTTGCAGGTTCCTGTATATCAAGCGATGGCGCATGGTCGAGGAACTTAACAGATGCCGGGCAACAAGCAAGTGCATTGGACATTACAAATACGGCTTATACCAGTGCGCAAATGTACGTCCGAGATTTATCCAATAATAATTTTTACAGCGATGGCGCAGGGTCTTATTTCGATCCTGTTAATCCCGGAGCTGCACTTCCTTGTGCGCCAATTGATCCAGTAGTAGCCTGCGGACCGGACGACGCGTTGCCGGAAATCTACTTTGCAGTCAATAGCCTACCGGTTGGCAATACCAATAATGGACAGGTAGATGATCTGGAAGAACTCACTTTCAGCGTATGCGAAGGAGATGATAATATTTACTGCGCGCCTTTCCCGCCGGAAGTTACGAATATAGATGATTTGCCGGATGGCGTAAGTGTAGGATTGGCTTTTGATTTTACGGCTTCGAATGTTACGATCAATAACTTACCGGCAGTAGATTTTCATAGTTGCTTAGATGATTTTACAGGACTATTGGAACAATTTTTTGAACCCTCAGATCTTGAACTTATTAATAATACACTGCCTGGAAGCCTTCAGCTTGTTATCACACCTTTTATTGATTCTAATAACAACTGTACCTTGGATGACGGCGAATGCGAAGGGGAGATTATTAGTATCACAATTAATATTCCTTCTTCTATCCCTGCTTGTGCGCTGCCCACTATTGATAATGAAAATGGACCGAATGTAGCAGACCCTTGTACCTGTAGCGATACGCCCGGTTATTTTGATGAAGAAATCGTCATTACTTCTCCCGGTGGTGCAGGACAAACTTGGACGATAGCTTCTAATGATGGATTTTTAAATCCAAATACGTTAGAGCCGTATCCAGTCGGAACACCTTTTGTAGACAGAGGCAATGGTACGTATACCTTGGCAGGCTCTCACGCAAGTGGAGAAGGCTACATTCTAACAGCTACTAGCACATCCTATCTGAATACGCCATTAGGAGTTAATAATACCTGTTATTATCCTGAGCCAGATATCACGTCGGATATTCCAGAGCAAATTTGTACGAATGTTGGCATCATTCTTTTGACGGGTACAGAAATACGTACTAATGGAGCACAGGGTACTGGTACTTTTTTTATAAATGGAAATCCAGCACCGCTTAATGGGAATAATGTTCCGTTTTTTGACCCTGCTGCTTTAGGGCTGGGGACCTATATCATTACATTGACTTGGGATGCGGGCGACCCTGCTGATCCTGATACGAGAGTAGGTTGTGTAGCTTCTGTAAGTGCTACCGTGGACGTGGTGCAAGGAAGTGTAGTGATAGCAGAAAATGAGACTTTTACCTTACCTGCTTGCGGGCAGGATGTGCCAATCTGTTATAGTTTTAATGTAAGGGAATGTGAAGGAATTGCATTTGATGTAGGTTTGCTGGATGTTGATTTTGGCGATTTAGAAGATAATTTAGTATCCGCTACGCCACGCACCGAACCTGCTGGACAGAATGGAGTTTTTGTAGAATATTGCTTCTTGATATCTGATAAGGATGTAGGTATTAGTACAATTAATATTAATTATGGAGGAGTAGATGTTTCTCCACAAATACAAATTCTGGGTAATCCAGCGGTAATAGATTATTCGAATATAGCCTGTATTGGAACGGTAAATATAAAATTGAACGATAATTGCACAGCAACACTTGGTGCATCTGAGGTATTGAATGGTTCGAACGTATGTGATTACGATTTCTGTATCGAAAT
>CAZJXN010000149.1:0-13058 GCA_964549655.1 uncultured Saprospiraceae bacterium | reverse complement strand
ATACATCGTTTGCCATACAGGAATGGAGTGGTCCCTATTTTAGTGTTCCTTGGCATTTTCATCCGGAATATGAATTAGTGCTTATTTTAAGTAGCGAAGGCGACCGCTTTATTGGAGATAGCATAAAAAGGTTTCGCCCGGGTGATTTGGTTTTGATTGGCTCCAACATACCGCACTGGTATCGTAATGATGAAATTTATTACCAAGAAAATTCAGAAAAGCCGCTGGAAGTTCTGTCGCTGTATGTTCAGTTTAAATTTGATTTTTTAGGGCATCATTTTTTTGACGCTCCCGAAACCAAAAATATTAAAGCGTTGCTTGATAGTTCGCAAATGGGACTTGAGATTAAAGGCAAAACCAGAGAACTTGTTACAGACATGATGATTGATATGCAAAAACTTACAGGAATGAATAAACTCCTGCAACTTTTAAATATGCTTGACATCATCAGCAACTCTAATGAACTGGAAATCCTTTCTGCCCACGAATCAGTAAGCATTAATGCAAAAGATTCCGAACGAATTAATACAATTTATGAATATGTAATGTGTAACTTTAAGAGACCCATCTCTGTGGAAGAAGTGTCTAAGCTACTTTATATGTGTCCGGAAACATTTTGCCGATTTTTCAAAAAAAGAACCCGAAAAAATTTTACTTACTTTTTAAATGAAATACGGGTAGCGCATGCCTGCAAAATGCTGGTAGAAAAAGATTTAAATATCTCCGAAGTTTGTTTTGCCTGCGGATATAATAACATCTCTTATTTTAACAGGCAGTTTAAAGTAATTAAGAAAATGACGCCGCAGGTGTTCAAACAAACTTACAGGAATAATAAATTTATAGAGTTATTCGAGTATCAGGTTAAAAAATATAATAAAACAAGGCAGTAGCCAGCGCCTCTTTAACTCGATACCATTACTGCTTCGGAGGTTTTGGTACGGGTTTAAAAGCATCTGAATCCGGCGACGGTTGTTCCTTCACTTTTGGCGGCATTTGCGGATATTGAAACTTTATGGGCCAGATAGAAAATTGATTCAAGCCCGGTTTTATTTTTTGAAATGCCCCCACTCTTAAATTCGGGTCGGTTACAGGCACACTCATAAAATCCTTGTCAACCTGCCGAGGAAATTTTTCAAAGTCACGAATGGCGGGCACCTGAAAAGTTATACCAGGCAGATTCCATATCATAGAATCAAGACTTATTTGTAATTGATACGTTTGCTGATTAAGGTTAATTTTCAAGGGTGACTCTTTACTATTCTTATCATTACCGGTTTTCTTTTGCCATTGGTCTAAATTCATTGCAAGTCCATCGCCATTTTTCCACAACGCAAGCTGCTCCCCTGAAAAGCCGGGGTCGCCGGTTTTCAAGAATGCTTCTTGCGCCTGAGCATCGGCTTCATTCACTTTAAGATTTTCTCCATTGCGCACATGCAGCACAAAATCGCCTGGTCTTGTCGTATTTTCAAATAAATTGTAATCAGAGATATTATCTTCTGCTCGCTTGGAAGGAAATGGAAGACCGATAGCGCCTTCTTTATTGGTTACAATCATATTATTATAAATCCTTTCCCAGGAACAGGCGCTTAATTCATTTTCATAAAGCCCGGTGGCATAGTGGTAAGGCGGCACGAGCCTGTCAGTAGCCACACACATATAAATTCCAAAATTGGTATTGCCAAATATCAAGTTATTAATGATGTTTACACCGCTGGCATCATGTGCATAAATACCATCGCCCCGGTTAGATGCTATAATGTTGTTATCAATAAGTCCGGGACCATTACTACATTCAAAAAATATCCCCGATATATTGTTATTGATTACCACATTTCGGGTTACCCGTGAACCGATATATCCGCAATCAAGCCAAATACCCCATGATTCATTGTCTCGAACCAGGTTGGCTTCTACCGTCCCACCCATCAATCCGTGAAATTTAATACCTCCAGTTTCAAAACCCGGTATTACTTTTCCGCAGCGCTCTACGGTATTACCCATTATAACCGTACCGTCGCTGAATAATCCTGCAATCCCGCATTGCCCGCAATCGCTGATTTCATTATTAAGTATGAGGTGCCGACCTGCAATGCGGCGTTCAGATAATTTAAAAATATCATGATGCCTGCTTACAAGGAATCTGTCCTCTGGTAAAATATCTGGCAAAAGCCAGGGGTCTTCATCTTCAGCACCACAATCAAGCCCGACGGTTTTAATATTCCGGATGATGTTATCTTCAATAATCCAGTGCTGACCGCTCCGGAAGCTCACGGCACCTACCTGCGGAAAAGAGACATCATTGGCACAATGTTCAAAAATGAATCCCTTTACATTTATATAATCCTGCGCCCTGCGCACCGGTGCAAACAAGTGGCGGCGCACCGAAAATTCTATGAGTGATTGATTTAATGGTTTTGCATTTAATGGAAGATGAACATAAATCGTTTCCCCGTCTTCCGTAGCCCAGGTACCGGGCTGCTGATACATCGCGTTCATACGGTTTTTTTCAACCGGAGCTTGTTTATCATTATCCGTGCTGATGTTTTTACCAGCTTCCAATAGTTCTTTACCATTTATAAATACCTGCCCTTGTCTGCCACCGCCCCGACCGTCACTAAAAATTATTTTAAACGGGTTGAAAGTAGCATCAAAAAAACTGCTGTGAATTGTTGTATAAAAAATATTTTTTTTCCCTTTTACTGCAAACCACTTGCCTTTATATACTTCCGAACCCCGGATGTACACTTTTTCTCCTGGCGCAGCCATATACACCAGCGGCTTTCCTTCTTCGCCACCGCTTGCCGGAGCTACCCATTCTCGATAAATGCCTGCATGAACGAGCACAGTATCACCTGATTTTGCAATCGCTGCTGCTTTTGAAATGGTTTTAAACGGCTGACCGGCTGTACCCGGATTGGCATCATTTGACAATTTGTTTTTTTGCGCAACAATGAATTTTCTGCCCGAAGCAACGGACTGGGCTTTACCTGAATGAACCAGTAAAATGCATATCATAAAAAAAAGTAATCTGCACATACGTATCATATTTTTTTATTTGATTGATGAATAATTATCATAATTCACCGGTTATTTCTGTTTATCCAAACCTGTGACTTAGCTCCGGTTTGACCTGCATCGGCGAACGGAACAAGTACTAAAGGCATCTCATTTTGTTTGCCATTTGTGGCTTGCACGCGAAAAGCCTGCTTTCCAATCCAATTTACCGGCAATCCATTTTCATTGCTTTGTAAACCGATATTTGCATTACCTGAAACTTCTACCGATGTAAAATCTTCGCCCCATTCGCTATTGAGGTATTGGTCGGCAGCCAGCACATAAGGACCATTTTGAAAAGCTATCTTACCAGGATATAATGTGCCCCCATCTATTATTTTAACCTGCACATCGAAATGAATTTTTATTACATCTCCCTTATTCCATGTTCTTTTAATCATTAAAAAAGGATCATCATTTACTTTATACACTTCCCCTTCTACCGATGCCGTAAAATCATTTACCCAATACGGCACTCTTATTGCGATTGAAAAAACAGACTGGTCCGGCACCTCCACTTTGTATGAAATAGTTCCACTGTCAGGGAAACTGCTGATGGCTTTAAACCCAACTGCGATTTTTTTATTATCATCCGTTATGATGCTATCATTAATACTTCCAGTTTCAAAAAGTAATAAAGCAGGATGATTGTTGATATGCCCATAATGCAGCAGCGGTATCATGGATAGCCCGCGTGGCACACTGGAAAGACAGCAAGTAATGCCGCATGAAAAAGGCTTGGCATCCTGCAAACTGGTATAATAACTCACACACCCGGTTTGAGGATTTTCTGCTCCCATTAAATGATTGTACATGGTTTTTTCCAACTGGTTAAAATATTTTACTTCGCCTTTTAGGGTAAATAATTGGTAGTTGAACTGCAGCCAAGTAGTGGTAACACATCCTTCTCCCATGTTGGCATCGGCTTCGGCAGGTAGCACGCCATCATCCGTAAACAATTCAAAGCTGCTGGCTGTGCCTGTTATGTATAAGCGATTTTTTATAATATCATTCCAAGCATTATCTGCGGCAGTCAGGTATTCCTTATTACCGGTTACTTTATACAATTTTACAATGCCTACTAAATTAGACAGCATTTCATAAGCTTTTCCATTGGCTACTTTATTTACAGGTACACCTTTGAGTAAAGATTGAATAATACCAGGTCCATCCGTAGCATCATAAGATTTGATGATATAGTTTGCAAAGTCAAGGTATTTTACATCACCGGTATAAGTGTATAAATCAACCATCGGGTCGAGCACACTGGTGGAAGCCATGCCCACATGCGTACCGGATGTAACAATATTTAGCTGCCCCGCTTTATCACCAAATGTGCGGCACAGTAAATTGCCTATTTTTTGAGCGCCCGCCAGTGCAGGGGTGTAGCCGGTCGCTTTATAATAAGCCAGCAAACCAACCAGATTGTATTTATGCGACCATACATCCCAGTTCGTCCAGTAGCTCTCTGATGTATAAGTGCCGAGATAACCGTCGCTGAGTTGGGTTTGGAGCAATACATATACGATTCGGTCCATTTGCATTTTTAAATCGGGGTTATGCGTGTAGAGCCAAGTATTACAGGCGGCTTCCAAATACTTTCCCACGTGTTCGCCTACCCAATTTTGTTTTCCGGGGCGGTCGAGATAACCATCCAGTAATTCATCTTCGTCCACCTGCAATAACCGTTTTGTAAGATTGATAAGGAGTCGTTCCCCGGTATAGCCTTCTATTTTATGTGCTTCAAACGGAGCAGATACAAACACATCTGCCACCTTATTCTTTACCACCGCAGCAGGCTTAGGCGTTACAGGCAGGTTTACTTTTTTTAAGGTACTTACGATTAAATCTTTCTTGATGCGAATGCCCGTTTTTGATTCTGTAAATACACAAGCAATTTTGTAAATACTTTCATCAGAAATATTACATTTAAATGTAAAATAGTTGGAGTCACCGGTATGGATTTGAACCTTTTTTTGCGAATTTTTTACGGTTTTACCAGCGCCATCTTTTACCTGAAAAGTTATATTACCGACGTAAGTAGTTTTATGATTGTTATTACACGCTATGGTAAAAGTATTTTCACCCATCACGGCTTTGCCATCTTGCGATAGTTTGATATGATGAATCGTTAAGGAATCTATAAGCGAAGGCTTATAAGGTTCAAAGAAGTACGGACCCGTGTGCATACCGCCGTTGTCCCCTGCACCATACACCCTTACCGCAATGGTGTTATAACTATTCCATTGTATATGTTCCGATTTTATTAAGTAAGCCCTTGCCTCCCCCCATCTGCCTTCAAATGGAGAAAAGCTACCGGTGGTACCAATCAATTTACCGTTGAAAAAAGTTTCATCTGCATCTTGAATTTGTCCAAGCGCTAATTTTAAATAACCGGCTTTTTCAACTGCCGATTTTAATAGAGCGGGTATAAATATTTTTTTGCGATACCAGGCAAAACCGGAATAATGATAGCCTGCGTGCGCCCACCACAATCCGGTTTTCAACTCATTCCAATTTTTATCATCATAACCAGCAGTTGCCCAGGTGAGACTATCGCCTGTCATAAATTTCCAGTCTCTGGCAATGGTTGTTTTTTGCGCATACCCTGTTATTGAAAATAATAAAGTGATGCAGTAAATAATGAATAATGGAGTGCTATGTTTTTTCTGTTTCATTTTTTTTCAACCGTTTAAATAAAACACCAGTCATGATGTAAAATGCTGCGATATGTTATGCA
The DNA here is from genome assembly GCA_964549655.1 of uncultured Saprospiraceae bacterium. Classification (GTDB taxonomy): domain Bacteria; phylum Bacteroidota; class Bacteroidia; order Chitinophagales; family Saprospiraceae; genus JADJNW01. Next base: position 7,264 of record CAZJXN010000149.1, on the reverse strand, counting down.
GTATAAGTACGCTGACCTCGAATCACTTAAAATGCCGTTGCCACTTTGAAATAATAGGCTCCTGACCCCACTTCAAAAACCAAGCAATTATTTTCTGTTTTTACAAACTTTATTTCTTTTACCAGGTCAATTTCAATTTCGCTTTCCGTAATTTGATTTTTATTTTGCGCAGGTATAAAAACAGTTGCCTTTGTATTGGCAGGGATTGTAATATCTATCAATAAATAACCTTCTTCTTTTCGCCAAGCACTTTTAATGATGCCTTTTACAGAATGATATGCACCCGACGCAAAATCAAGTTCTTTAAATATAATTGGTTTTATAATCAAGGATTCAAAAGCATTGCTACCTGCGAGGGGCGTGATGCCAATCGCGTATTTATAAAACCAGGAGCCGATGGAACCCATCATGGGATGGTTGTGGGAATTCATTTCGCCACCGGTTTTGTTTTCCCACCGTTCCCACAAAGTAGTTGCGTCGTTGGCAATCATGTATCCCCAAGAAGGGTAGGTTTCCTGTACTGCAATTTTGTACGCCGTTTCCGCATGCCCGTTTTCCGTGAGCATTTCCAGCAAGTATTTTGTACAAAGATTTCCCGTAGTTAAATGAAATTCATGTGCTTCCACATTTTGTTTTAAGTTATTAACGACGGAAGTAATGTTTTCTTCTTTTACCAAGCCAAGGAATAATGCAAATGAATTGCACGCCTGGTTATTCGAGCCATACCCGCCGCTTTTTTCATCCCAATACGTTGCATTAAATACTGCAGCAGTGCGATGGCTGCATTGAAGAAAATATTTTTCATCCTGGGTGTTGCCAATAATAGAAGCCAACTGCGCCATTATCTTTTCATAATAAAATAAATAACCAGTGGATATAAATTTGCCCGGCGTGTAGGCAGATACCGCTCCAGAACCCACGCTGCCCGGCGTGCCGAACGCTTCCGGAGGCGACCAATCCCCCCAATAACTGTAATTAACAATGCCATTTTCCGTTTTACTTTGTAAAAAATGTACCCATGCTTTCAATCCATCATAATGTTCAGCAATCATGCGTTCATTTCCATAAAATTCATAACAGCGGAGTGCCAGCAAGAGATAACTGACGGATACCGGGTCGGCAGGACGAAAACCCCAGCGAAATGGCGCGGTATCGGTGATGCTGCCATCGTCTGCTTGGGTATCTTTTATATCAAAAATCCATTTATTATAAAATCGGGCAACATTAAAATTATAAATCGCCTGGTCAATTCTGACGGTCATATCATTAAGCCAGCCCATTCGTTCGTCTCTTTGCGGGCAATCAGTCGGGATGCTGTGAAGGTTGCTTGCCTCCGTATGGTAAACCATTTGATGAATGCGGTTAAGCAAGGGATTGCTACATTTAAATATTCCAGATTGTATCACCGCAGAACGAACTACTTTGATTTGTATATCATTGTTTTGCGGTTTATAGGGAAATCCTTCCACTTGTACATAGCGGAAACCATGATACGTAAAGGAGGGCTCCCATTGCTCTTCCGCATCGCCTTTCAAGATGTAGGTATCTTGTGCTGCCGCAGCACGTAAATTGTTCTGGTTCACAGTTCCGTCGGCATGAAGGGATTCTGCAAATTTCAAGGTTATTCGAGTGCCTCTTTTGCCCGTTATTTTTACAGAAGCCCAACCGGCAAGATTTCTTCCCGCATCTAAAACGTAAACCCCATTTTGCGTTTCATGAATCGTGTGGGGTACAATCGTTTCAACAATTTTTATGGGCTCTAGGAATTGTGAGACCATTTTTCCTCCCGGTGCATCCGTTACCACTGCGTTTATCCATTGAGCGGTTCGGTCGTCGGTGGGTATTTCATAATCGACGGTTGCCCATCCTGCTCTTTCCAGTCTTGCATCATATAGCTCACCGTCAAATACAGCAGAACTGATGATGGGTCCGGTTGACACCAACCAGTTATGATAAGGGTCCCAGCAGCTTGCGATTGTTTCAGTGGTACCATCTTCATATAAAAATTCTGCTTGCATCCGCAATTTGGGCATGCCGTACCACCCCGGTCCCACTATAATACCAAAAGCATTTTCCAGTTGCAGTAAGTTTTCTATTTCATAAGTTACATAATAAACGCGCTTATTGTAATCACTAATGGCGGGGTCTAAAACATGGTCGCCCACTTTATTACCATTGAGGTATAAAATATAATATCCAATGCCAACAATATAAATCCTCGCCTTTGCTACTTTTTTGTCAATAGAAAAACTTCTTCTGAAATACAGCACCCGACCGACCCAGCTCGCCGGGCAACCAATCCATTCGGCTTTCCAATCCGCTGGTTGTAATAAACCCATTTCAAAAAAAACAATTTCATTACTTTCGGCAGCTATATTATTTATATCCCAAATAATAACTTTCCAATAGTAACGTTTTCGGCTCTCCAATGCAGGTCCATTATATCTTACCCCTGCCGATTTTCGCTGTATCACTTTTCCTGAATCCCAAATTATATTCTTTTTTTCAGCAAGACCGCTCAATGAGTACGCAACGGTTATCTGGTAAGCCGATTGTAGCATTCCCCTGTTGTTGGCGTTTATTTCCCAACTGAATTGAGGCGTAGCAAGGTCTAACCCAATTGGGTTACAGGCATACTCACACCTTAGGTTGCTTATTTCCATTGCGGATGCAGGATTTTACCGAACCAATATTTTTTCAATTTCTTCCAAGGATTTTCCTTTTGTCTCCACCACATATTTCCATATAAAGAAAAGACATAAGAACATAAAAGCGGCATAAATAAAAAAGGTATTGCTGCTGCCAAAAGCTTTTAATTGCACTGGAAACAGCGTAGCCACCACAAAACTGGTAAAGGAATTAACGGTGCCAGCAATGGAAACCGCCATTCCTCTTAACCGATTGGGGAATATTTCTGAAAACATCGCCCACATTACTGGACCAAGTGAAAGAGAAAACCCGGCAATAAATCCAAGAACGCTTATTAATACCAGCATGGCGTTGATGCTAATTGCCGATGTAATAAGTAATGGAATGTAGGTTTCTAGGTTGGGAACTGCTTTACTGGCGCTGGTCTTAATGGCTTCTTGCAGTTTAAATTCGGTACTAAAGACTTTTTCCTCTATTACAACTATACTATTTATTATTTCTTTATAATTGTTAAATGATTTTTGTAAATCACTGTTTGTATAATTAATGCGCACCACAGGCTGCCCGGCTAAAACAACATCAGCATATTCTTCATTCAACATGATGTTTTTGTAATTAATAGCATCAGGGTATATTTTTTTGGCAGCATTCCAAACGTCTGCTTTCATCACCGTTGCAGCAGTTGCTTCAATTTTTTTATAATTAAGTGAATAACTTGCATTATGAAAACAGATACCGGTTATCAATAACGACAAAGCCATGATACTTACACCCGCGTACAGCAAGGGCTTTCTTCCCAATCGGTCAATAATAAACATGGATATAATGGTTACCACTAAAAAAACAATACCGATAGCGATGGCTTGCACAAAGGCAGCATCCCGTCCGCTGCCTGCTGATTCAAATATCATGGGCGCATAATACAAAACCGAATTAATACCGGATACCTGCTGGAAAATACCCAAACCCAAGGCAATGATTAATATCAGCCGCATTTTTTTGCTGAAAAATTCTTTTATCTGTCGGGCATTGCTAGTATGGGAATGCTGTTGCAGAGAGTTCGTAATATTTTCATGTTCTGCCTTTGCAAATGCTTCCCCGCCCACTTTTGTCATAATTGCAATAGCGCTATCATGGTTTCCTTTCATTATTAGCCAGCGGGGGCTTTCAGGAATAAGTAATATTAAGAAAAAATAAATCACGGATGGGATGGTCTCCACCCCCAGCATCCACCGCCAGTTGGTTAAAGGGTCTTCTATTATTTTTAAAATGAAATAATTTACAAAATAAGCAGCTGATAAGCCGATAACGATGAGTAACTGATTAAAGGAAACCAGCCATCCTCTTTTTTTTGGCGGCGAAACCTCGGCAATAAATACGGGCGCTACCAATATGGCAAAACCCACCGCAACACCTGCAATAATTCTGCCGGCAATAAACACCATGATATTTCCGGCAAGTGCAGTAATAAGCGAACTGATGATAAACAGAAATGCGGCAAAAAGCAGCGTGGGCTTACGACCAATTCTGTCGCTCAAGGGTCCTGCAAAAAAATTGCCAAAAATACACCCCCAAATAAGACAAGAAACAGAAAAACCAAATAGCAATGACCCGTCATCCAGCCCAAAAACCGATTTGTAGAAAGGCGCTGCACCGGCTATAACGGAGCCGTCATAACCCAGCAGAAATCCACCAATGGCAGCGGTGAAGGCAATCAAAATAATGTAGGTAGAATTATGTTGCTTCATTTTGTTTGTCATTTGCAAAGCAGCGATTATTCCAATGTAACTAAAACTGTTTTACCGTTATATTTATTTTTTTAATGTAAATAGGTTAGGATTAATAGCAACTGGATCAAGTCTTTGACTTGAACTATATATGTATCAAAGCGTCTCCTGTCGCTTAATAAAAGGTAGATAATTTCTTGCTAATTCAAATCTGTCAGCACCATTTTTTTTCCCATTTTTAGTGCTATTTCCTTCCCTTTCCACACCAAAATCCCGCTCGTATTTTTAGGAAGCGTCACCTCTGCTGTCCACATTTTATCTTTTTTGTAACTCACCAGAATCATTCCATTCGGATGCGGTACGCTACCTGAGGCGGTCGTCAGCGTGCCTAAATGCGGCTCAATGCTCACTTTTTTAAAACCCGGCGCAGCACTGTCCACGCCCAAAACAGTGCGTAAAAACTCAATATTTGGATGCGCACCCCAAGCGTGACAATCGGAGCGCGTGCGATTGATGTCGGAAATTTCTGCCAACGTGGTCATGCCTTGCGCGAGGTTTTCTTTCCAAACGTCGAGCCAATTTAAATAATCATTGCCCAAACCAGCTTTAATTAAAGCTTGATGCGTGTAATATTTGAAGTAAATCGTGGCTGGTGCAAGTAAGGTATCATTTAAAATTTTAGTGGCTAATGATTTGGCTTCGGCTGGCGTTGCAACGTTCGTTAAAATTGCCAAAGCGTTGACGTGCTGCGAAAAGAGGTCTTTTTCAGGCGTGTCCGCGAATACTTTTTTAGGGGTGTCCCAGTATTTTTGTCGAATGGTTTGTTGTAATTGGCTGGCTCTTTTTTGAAATAGAGCGGCTTGTTCGGGCGAACCAAGATTTTTTTCTAATTCCCCTGCGATTTGATATGCCCACAACAATTGAAAATCCAAAGCTGCTGAATTGCCATTTTTTCCAACAGGCGCAATGCCTCTATCCCAGCCCGTATCTTCGCACCAATCGGTAAAATTCCAATACGATAAATCTTTTAGTGAGCCGTCTGCCTGCTGATGTTGATTGAAAAAATGTAAGACTTGGCGCATTCCGGGCAATTTCGATTTTACAAAATCTGCATCCGGTCGGTACATCCAATAATCGTGCAACATCCCAATCCACCACAGCGAAAACGGCGCGATAATCTGCTGCTGCGCACTCGGATAGCGACTGAGCGTGATGCCCTCCGCGATGCGCGAATCATCAATTTGGTCAATCGCATGGCGTGCCAATCGGTCGTCACCGGCATTATAAAAAGAAACCAACGCTTGAATCCGCGTATCACCGATGTATTGTAACTGTTCGTAATATGGGCAATCCATGTAGGTTTCATTTGCGCAAAGCCGAGCGGTGCGCCAGCCAATATCCATCATTTGATTATAAACCGGATTGCGAACGTCCAATTTGGCTTTGAATTCAAATGGAAAACCAGAAAAAGTGCCGTATAAATCTTCAATAATCAATGGCTCGTTTTTCGTTTGTATTTTTAGTTGTAAATAGCGATACGTGCGCCACGCAAGTGCAGTAAATTCTTGATTGTCCCTGCCGTTTGAAATAACGCTGTCTTGTTTCCCAACAAAACGTTTGCCTTCCACGACATCGCGATTGCCCTTTTGATTTTGTTCCTTCCAATTTTTTCGGTCGCCTTCATTCACATATAAACCTTCCGCGTAGCGCAGAGAAATCGTCGCGTCTTTTCCTTTACTAAAAATTATGGTTGGATACGCATTCGTCAAAAAAGATTGGTCTAACAAAATCGTGGCACTCGTATTCGCAGCAATCGGAAAAGCTACTTTTTGCGCTGGAAAAGCCTTTGCAATCTGGGTTCCTTCTACGCTGCGCACTTCTTGCAAACGCTGTACCGTTAGTTCCATTTGCGGAATCGGGCGTGGCACGAGCATTCCACCATTCGTCCAATTGAAAACGCCTTTGGGCAAACCCGTTTCGATTTCATGCGCATTTTTCCAATTGGTATCGTCTAAATTGGCATTTTTCCAGCCGGTTTTTGCTTGGTTCATATCCACGAGTTCACCCGGACCTACTACATAAAAGGTGTAAATCAAATCAGGTGTCAGCGGTGTATAACTTTCATCTCGCGTGCATTTCCAAGTTTTATTCGTATTCAAAATTTCCTCCGCCGCTGTGTTGCCTTGCAAAATGAACGCCGTGCGCAGCGACATTTGAGCTAAAGGCGTTTGGTCGCCATCATTCCAAACCACTGCTGCTACTTGATTTTTACCCGTTTGTAAAAAAGGTGCAATATCCACCGTTTCAAAATACCAATGATACTGGTCGCCCCGCGCTGGACCGTGGGACGCGAGCTTGCCATTCACAAATAACTTATAGCGATTATCCCCTGAAACGTGAATGATAAAAGAATCCGGTTTTGTTGAAAATTCTACATTTTTACGAAATAAATACACGCCGTAATCTTTGGGCGATTCGTTTGGCACGGAAATCCAGAAGGCGTTCCAAGGTTTGTTTAATCGTTCAGAATGAATGGTTTGCGCTTGCAAAAAGCAGGAAAGCGTCAGAAAAAATAACAGAATAGTTGGTTTCATACGGGTTAAGTGTAAAGAAAATTTCATAAAAACAAGATATTTCTTTTAAATTTATTACTTAAGTATTGAATAGTCTTTTTACATGATTCACTTGGCGTAATGCCCATTCCATTATTTTTTCACCACTGCAGCATGAAATACTTTCTTTTTTTGCATACTCAGATACATCCCTTTCAATGCTGAAATGCTTAGTGTTTTATTCTTATCATTTTCATCCTCCTATAAAGTAAACGTGGAATTACTGCTTGGGTAAATTCTTATTTCAACAGGTTTGCCTGTTTTTTCTGCGGTATA
>CAZJXN010000148.1:0-13110 GCA_964549655.1 uncultured Saprospiraceae bacterium | reverse complement strand
ACTTATCAAAGAACTTTGTATTTTTTTTGCCCAACTAAAAGTGTACGGCTGGAAAGTTTTTTACTAAAAACAAATTGCTTCCGTAATTTACACACAATTTTTCTTACCCATCTAATCGTTACTATTTCAACATCCTTAGCAACAGCAATTTATCTACCATTCTTATGTCGTTCCTGAAAAAGGTTTAGTAAATCTTTAAAATTTACTAAATCAGCCAAATTATTATTATCAACACCGAATAACATTCACTTTTATAAAATCCTATTAACCATGAAGCCACCAGTGGTTTTTTCATTTGCATTCGCATTTTACTTATTGACATTTTTTGGAAAAAACGACACGCAACGCACGACCATTTTATTACATCCCAACGACGCGAAAACCGAAGCACTTGACCAACTCCGCAGTTTACTTGGCTCCGTCTCTGACCAGATGGACCTACAAGACGCAAATTTCAATATCGTAACCGAAGATAATACAGGAATCCAACTTGCTGGAACCGCTACGCTGTTTGGTATTCAAAATGTAAAAGTACAAGCTACCATTGGCAATACGCTGAATGAGATTACCACGACTTTTCCGGCGGGCGCAAGTAATCAAATTCGCATCAGTGGTCAAAATCTGAGCGACTGGCTTCCTGATTTCTTACGCAATACGCTGAATTTGACCCAAATACAATTGCAATTTTATCCGCAGGAAGATAACCGTCTCGTACTCGCCGCAACGTTGGCACAGTCTTCTGGTGATAATTTAGTGGATTACAACGGTTTTAAAATCCAACAACCCAGCCTTACGTTTAGCCTCGCACGCACAGGCGGCACGACTCCGAGTACGATGGCTGCTGCAAGTTTGGACGGTAATTTACAATTGGGCGTTTTAAATTTTGACCTTGCCGCTACTGCCAACACCAATCGCGAATGGGCTTTCACCGGCACGATGAATGAATTGAAAGTCATAGATTTAGTGCGAAATATCGGGACGCATTTAAGTGTGACGATGCCGCCGATGCCGTCTCCTGTTGAAAATTTTACCATCCAACAAGTAAGTTTGTCTTTGAGTAGTGACCGCTCTGCCCGCTTCAAAGGCACTTGCGATTTGGGCAAAGTGGAAGCTTATTTTGCAAAACAAACCGGACAACCGACGGACTTTCTCTTGGGCTTTGCGCCAAATACCGATTACAAACTCGCTGACATCAGCAGTGCTTTACAACCAATTGATAAGCTGGGTCTGACTGATATTGCAATGGTATATTCGGCTTCGACGAAAAAAACTGAACAAGAATTAGAATTGTTGAACGGCTTGCAAATGGGTTCTCAAACGGTGAAAGCCGGACTGACTTTAATGGGTGGTTTTAATTTGCCAGCCGACCTGCCCGGCGTGAGCCAAAAAGGAAAAGTGCTGATGCGCGCCAACCTGCCGCCAAGTCTCGTAGCCGCTCCAACTTTGCAAGCCATTGTACAATTTGATGGTTTGAATCTGGGCGATAATTTTAGAATTAATGAAGCCTTTTTGCAACTTGCTCCGGTGGACGTGTCGTTTGGTGCAGGCTTGAGCGTGGGTGCGAAATTGGATGCAAATACGGATTGGATAAACTTCACAGGCATGGGCGACATCGCCGCTCCGGCTACGTTTGGGTTGATTATTTTCATGGAAGAAGGCAGCGTTTGGAAAAATCCGTTTGGGGTGAAAGGGGTGGAAATTGCCAATCTCGGTTTGGATGTAGGAGCAGATATTTTATCGCCGATTCCAAGACCGAAACTCGGTGTGAGTGGTGCTTTGAAAGTCGGACCGTTTCAAGGTTTCGGCGCAGGGATGTTGGATACCGGTAATCCGCTCAACAGTTTGATTTCCTTGAAAATGAATCAGATTGGGATGCAAGCGTTTATCAATGCTTTCTTGAGCGGAACGGTAAAAAATGAAATCAATAAACTACCTGCGCAACTCCGCGATTTTGGTTTGCAAGATGCTGAACTTACCATCATTCCAAAAACCACCGAAATGGCAGGTCGCACGTACACGCAGGGCTTGCGCGTGGCAGGTAAAGCCAACATCGCCGGACTGGGCGCACGTTTGGATGTGAATGCGAGTTTCGATGCGGGTTATTTCGGTGTGGCGGCGGTTTCCCCGATTATTTTACGAGAAGGCAATTTGACTATTTTTGAATTGACGGGTAATAATGCAACGGATTCGGCTCGAATGGCAATTGATATGACGTATACTAATTTTTTACAACCCAAAAATCCGTTTTATGTCGTAGATGGCAAAGTCGGTTTGCTTGGAATGTCGAATCAGACGAAAGTAGAAATCAACAAAGACGGGGTTTATTTTTACAACAAAGGCAATTTGTTTAATAAATTTCAAGCAGAATTGGATGTAAAAGGCGGTAATTTTAATGAGGTGAAAGGATTCGCCGTACGTGCTGCCATGAAAAATGATTTGATGGCTTATTTGAATAAAGAAGCGACGACCGCGATTGACCAAGCCACGAAAGATTCACAAAATAAATATCGCAAAGCAAAAAATGACTTGTCGGAAGCCGAAACGTATCTGCGCAACACACAAAAAGATGTAGATGCATTCAACAAACAAAAAGACAAAGTGGATGCCGCACAGCGCGATGTAAATAAACTGGCGGACGATGTGCGAAGTGCCAAACGCAGTTGTGACAAGGCTCCTTGGTATCGCAAGGCGGATAGATGTGCCAAATACGCCGCGCTTAAAGGCTCTAAGGAAACGGCGGACGGCGTGTTGTCAGGTTATAAAAAAACACTTGATGGATTGAGCAAAGCCGTGGATTGGAGCAAGCGCAATATCGCTGCCAACACCGTTGCGGCTTCTCGCACGGTACTCGATGGTTTTGACAAAGCAACGACCGGCTCCATGAAAGCTGCCAAATGGATAGTGGATAAAGGCACGGGCGGCGTGGTGGATGTAAAATCCGCAGAATTTGCTGGTCAACTCGACGCGCTCAAAGGCGGCAACGTGACGATGAATGCCAATGTAAAGTTTTTGAATGAAGATTGCAATGCCGGTTTTGCGTTCAACTTCAGCGACCCACTGAGCGGCGCGAAAAAATTAGGCGATATGCTGCTCAATACCAATAAATCCAACGGCTTTGCAAGCACTTTTGGTGCGACAATTGGGAAGGGCTATCGAATTGTACCGTAAAAAAATTCATACGTAAGTGTAACGAAAGTAATTCCCTTTTCCATTGTATAAACAAAACTAACCCCCCGTTTTTTGCGTTTGATAACCCCAGTTTTTAATCCGCCAAGAGCGGAAAAATATCATAACATTTTAACATCCCAATCCAATTAGTTTGACATCTCACGTCCCCGGCAGGCAATGATGCTTGTTGGGGATTTGTTTTTATTTCTTTTCAGGCAGTCACTCGTTTAGATCAAGTTACTTCCTTTTAATTTAAAAAACTTCATTTTCCTCCAAATACGCTCGCAACTGCGCCGATGATTCAAAGCGCACAGCGTGCAGCCCTACCGCTTTTGCTCCTTCTACATTTTTCAAATTATCATCAATAAATAAGGCTTGCTCAGGATTCACAGAATAGCGTTCTATTAAAAGCTGATAAATACGGGCATCGGGTTTGATTAATTTTTCTACACCGGATACGAGAATACCTTCAAATAATTGCAAGAAAGGATATAATTCTAAAGCAACCGGAAATGTCTCGTGCGACCAATTAGTCAATGCCAATAAGCGATGCTCTTTGCGTTGGTGTAAGGTTTCTAAAATGTCTACGGTTTCGGAAATAGGACCGCCCAGCATCTCTTTCCAACGACCGTAAAAAGCACGAATCGGTGATTCATAAGTTGGAAATTGTGCGACTAATAAATCTGTCGCTTCTGCCAAAGGTCGCCCGGCATCTTGTTGAATATTCCAATCATGGGTACAGATTTCGGCGAAAAAGTACCGCATCTCTTCTTCATCGTCAAAAACCGTCTTAAATACATATTCCGGATTCCAATCTATCAGCACGCCGCCGAGGTCGAAGATGATGGTGTCGAATTTTTTTGTTGTGTTCATGTATTCGTTTGTTAATGTGTTTATGTCTCTCCTATCGTTTATTTGGCATCCTCCTATCCTTCCATCACCCTATCACCCCTTTGTATTTTCGTTCTTTGTAGAAACAGCAGCGCCAGCAAGAAAAACACACTCAGCGAAAGCACACTGGGGCGCATACTGTCCATCCGATAATTGATATAACCAAAGATGAATGTGCCGAACACGGTTGCTAATTTTTCTGTAATATCATAAAAACTGAAGTAAGAAGCGGTGTCGGTTGTGCCTTCTGGTAGCAGTTTAGAATAGGTGGAGCGCGACAATGCTTGTGTGCCGCCCATGAGGATACCCACGGAAGAAGCGACGAGGTAAAATTGCAATTTGGAAGTCACAAAATAGGCAGCGATGCACGTAATAATCCAAATGACGAGGATGAGGAGCAGCGTGAATTTATTGCCGCGCCAACCGGAGAGTTTGGCAAAAAAAGTGGCGCCGGCGATGGCTACAATTTGTAAAATCAGGATGGTGAGAATCAACTCTGCCGTTTCAAAATTCAACTCTTTTTCTGCAAAAATAGCTGCCAAATACAACGCCGTTTGCACGCCCGCGCTCAGGCACGCGAATGCCAATAGAAAACGCCGCGTATTTTGTTCAGCGCGTAAACTTTGCCAGACTTTTTTCAATTCTTGAAATCCTTTGGTCAACAGATTTTCATCGGAATGCAGGCGCACGTCTTTTGGTAAACGTCGAAAGGAGATTTGGGCAAAGCCAATCCACCACACACCCACGGTCAAAAACGCGACGCGCGTGGCTACGCCCGCATCTTTAAAACCAAATACTTCGTAATATTGAATCATTATCAGGTTGAAAATCAACAAGATAACGCTGCCGAGAAAGCCATACGAAAAACCTTTAGCGCTCACCGAATCATAGCGGTCTTCCGTCACAATGAGCGGCAGATATGAATTATAAAATACCAATCCTCCAGCGAAGCCCATCATAGCAAGAATAAAAATGCCCGTGCCGTAAGCGACCTGTCCCGTAAAAAAAAACAGTGCCATGCAAGCCAATGCACCAACGGTGGTAAATATTTTCAGAAAAAACTTCTTCCTGCCACTATAATCTGCAATGCCCGACAGCAAAGGCGAAATAATCGCCACCAACAAGTAGGAAGCCGAAATCGCATAAGCATACATCGAGCTATCGGATACGTCTTTGCCAAACACGCGCACCGTGTCGTCCACCACCGCTGCGTAGTACGCCGGAAAAATAGCTGCTGTGATGACGAGCGCAAACGAGGAATTCGCCCAGTCGAATAGTGCCCAGCCGTTGATGATGCGCTTGTCGTTGACGGGAAAACTGGAAGTTTGACTCATGTTTTAGGTGTTTAAATTCTTGGGAAAGATAAGTTTTTAGTTGATAGGATGCTGGGGTGATAGCGTGAAAACTTTGGAAAGTTAGTGGGTGATAGGACGCTGATTTTTATGATACTTATGATTTTTTATGATTTTAATTACTTTGTATCAAATCATATTTTTTCTCAATTATCATAAAAATCAGTGTCCTGTCAAATTAAAGGAGCATAAATGGTAAATAATACCAGCGCGTCTTACATTTCAAAAGTTAAACTGCCCCAATAACTTTGATAATCGGCTTGACTTTTGTCAGTCGTTTCCACCATTCGCACCAAACTTATCATCCAAAAACCCTTAGCGTTCAGTGTTATTTCAGCGATACCTTGCGCATTGGTGCGAAATCTACCTTGATTGGTTTTTGTCTCGTCCGCTTTTTGCCACGAGCGTACCACTGCATCCGGTAAGGGTTTACCTTCAAACAAAATTTTGACCGACAATTTATCGCCCACTTTCAGCCGGTAAGGGTTTTGTAAAGGCATGATTTCCAAGGGCATACCGCAATTAATAGCATAAGTATGATCCGTTTTTTGCCCCACTTGCAAAAGCGCTTTGGCGCAACGCTGATAAAATTCCCGCGAAGGTTTGTCCAATTGATTTTGTTTTTCGCGCAAAGCGAGAATATTTTCGATGCCATCTTCCTCCAGATAAGCGTTAAATTCCTTGCTTGGTAATTCGTTGAGCGAATTGTTGGAGCGCATCGCCAGCAGATGCGTACCCGCTTTTTTACATTTAATGTCAATAGCAACCGAATCCGTAGCCAGTGCCTGAGTGGTCAAATCCTCTTTTTGCTTGCCAAAATAATGGTCTATGCTTCTCATCCGCTTGCGTCGAGCGCCCCAGATTTCGCCATGAAAATCTTCCCCAACAAACAAGTCAAGCTTTGCAGTCTGCCCCGGTTTTAGTCGAAATTGATTCGGCGCGAGCCAAAACTCATGCGAGGTAAATACCGTCCAGGCGCTTACCAGTAGAATCAGCGTTGTTACAATGCGTTTCATGTTATCCATTTTTATCACAAGATACGTAGTGAGTTCCTTACAAAGTTTGACAAATTAATCTTATTCCAACAAAAAAGCCAATTCTCCTCGTGAAAACCGCAACGTCCCCGCACCCTCCATAATGTCCGCCGCCAATTGACTTTTGCGCTCTTGCAATTTCAATATTTTTTCTTCAATGCTATCTTTTGTAATAAATTTCAACGCTATTACATTTTTGTCCTGCCCGATGCGGTGCGCCCGCGCGATGGCTTGCTGCTCCGTGAAGGGATTCCACCAAGGATCGAGGATGAATACGTAATCGGCGGCTGTGAGATTCAAACCCGCTCCACCAGATTTTATAGAAATCAGAAACGATTGAATATCAGCGTTTTCTTGAAATTTTTCAATTTCAGCTTTTCTTTGTTTTAAAGTTAAATCGCCAGTGAGCCATGCAAAAGATTGATTTTGCGCTTGAAAATCACATTTAAATAATTCTAAATATTTTACAAACGAACTGAAAATGAGCGCTTTGTGTCCGCTCCGGCGAATGACATCCCATTGTGCCAATGCTTCGTTAAACTTTCCACTTTCTTTGTCAAAATCAGGTTGAACGAGTTTCGGGTGGTTGACGAGTTGTCGCAATTTAGTAAGGGTCTGTAAAACAACGATTTGAAATTGTGGGTTTTCCGCTTGAAAACTGTCCAAGAGTAAATTCCGAGCAGCAGATTTTTCTTTTTCGTATAATTTTTTTTGCTCCGGCTCCATTTCACAATAATGAAGTGTAACCGTGAGCGGCGGCAAGTCTTTCGCCACTTCTTCCTTCGTGCGGCGCAGCATGTACGGCGCTACAAGTGAGCGCAGGCGGGTCTTTTTTTCGTCATCATTTCGTTTTTCGATGGGTGTAATAAATTCGCGTTGAAAAAAAGGAAAACTTCCAAGTAAATTTGGATTGATAAATTGCATTTGTGACCATAAATCGGCTAACGAATTTTCAATCGGCGTACCACTCAACGATATTTTATGCCGGGCTTGTAATTCATTAATCGCTTTAAAAACCTTGCTGTCTTTATTTTTAATTTGCTGACTTTCGTCCAATACAATATATTCAAATTCAATCTTTTGTAATAAATCTACATCGCGCAAAGCCGTTTGATACGTCGTTAATAACACATCAAAACGATGTAATAATCGAGCGTCCTTATGTCGTTTATTTCCAACATGACGATATACCGACAACGACGGCGCAAACTTCTGCAATTCCGCTTCCCAATTGAAAATCAAAGAAGCCGGTAACACAATTAATACATTCAAAGGTTGTAAAAAATCGGAATCGGCGGATTGGAAAAGACTGGTTTGCGTTCCATTTTCTACCAAATTTTGTACGGATTTTTGTTCTTTGGCGTACAGCAAAGCAGCGATTGTTTGGAGCGTTTTTCCCAAGCCCATGTCATCTGCGAGGCACGCGCCAAGGTCATTTTCGTAGAGTTGCACCAGCCACTTTACACCTTCCAATTGATAAGGTCTTAAATCTGCTTTCAGCAAAGGCGACAGCTCAAAATTTTCTAATTGCTCAATTTCTAACTTTGTATTTTCTTGTAAACCAATCTCTTGCAATAACATATATTGACTTTTCTCCAATCGTAGTCCGCTTCCTTCTTTCTTTGCAAACTGCGCCAACGCTTTGTATTTGGTCATCCATTCCAACGGAATCAGAAAAAATTCGCCATTCGGCAATGGATATAAGCGATTTTCATCGCGGATATATTTGGCGAAAGCCAGAAAAGGAATCTTGAACGCACCGACTGTAATTTCGCCGTGTAAATCAAACCAATCATTTTGTTGCTCCGTACTGAGTTGCAAATTTGCGGCTTGTAAATATAAGGTCTGTCCGTCTAATTGTGGAGCCAGAATCGTGAATCCTTCTTTTTCTAAATTCGCACGGTTTTGTGACAGCCATTCTATCAAATAAAAGTTATCGTCCGTTTCCGTTGGCAATTCAAAATAACCATTTCCTCCTTTTTCTAAACCAATAGCTTCTAACTTTTGCAGCCACTTTGCTTCATAATTAAAATTGCGCAACACTTTGGAAATTTTGATTTCATCGTCCTCCCCAAATTTCAATGAAGTGCGTTGTTCTTTCAAATCGCGCCACAAAAACTCCGCGCCGTTGTACAACATTTTCACGGAAATGCCCCACTCATTGCGAAACCAGTCGCGCACGGGTTCGAGTTGGCAGCCGAGCATTCGTTTGTGATAAATGATATCAAATCCCTCTGCTTCAATATCTAACGTAGCTGCCATTTTTACAATAAACTTTTGGAAATATGTCTTCATGGACGCTTTTGGGATGGTCAGCTCTTTTTTTTGCAAAAAAGGTTTTACCATATTTCCGTTCACGTGGGCGAGTTTGTGCAGGCGGTTGTCCACGCGCAGCCACGCGGGTGTGTTCGTGATGGGCGTTACGTCGCGGGTTTGAATGTGCCAAAGTCCAAAACGGTCTTCGAGCCACAATCGGTAGCGTACGCCATCGTCTAATCGCTTGAAAATCAGGTGTGGTTGCAGTTCGTCCTCGGGCGTTTCCAGCAAAAAATCTTTCACCAGCACGCGCCGCTCCACATTCCAACAAATCGGCAATTGATATTGTACAATGCGATTCAAAAACTCATCCAACTTGCGATGTACAAAGGTTTTAATCAACTCTTTCACGTCTTCTTGTGACATCAACTCGGCTAAGGGCTTCGGCGCTTTTTTTGGTGGACTGAATTTTTGTTCTAAAAACTTGGGTTGCAACTGCTCAATGAGACCAAATAATTGTTGGCGAGCGGGGTCTACTTCCAAGTCATAACCACCGATTGTTTGGTCGCTCGCGCGCTGTTGAACGTGCGCCAGCAAGCCCTCCACATCGCGGCTCACGACGAAGGCTTCCGGCAGGCAGAGACCGTCGGAGGCTTGAAAAAGATTATAGACGACTTCGTACTGGTTTTTGGCAGCGGGTGTCATGCACGTTCCGGTTGAAAACGGCAAAGGTACGGAATGGGACGCTGATTTGTTAGGATGGTTAAGGTGGGTTATGATTTTTTTATTAAGATTAGAATTTTTAAATTTAAATACAAAATTTATGTCAAGTGAATAGCCAGTAGATAGTATTATTTTTTTCTTTTACTCTTTAACAATTTCTCAACATCCGCCTTATCTTGCAATCTTCCGGTTTGACGCTTGTTTTCAATCAAATCATCTAAAGCAATAAAATTAATTTTCAAACCTTCCATTTCCACTTCCTGCCGATTTGCGAAGCAGGGTTCAAAGGTCAATCCTGTTACTTCTGTAATTAAATCAATCTGATTAGGAGGATAGCCCAACTGAACGACATTTTCAGCGTTTAGAAAGTCATTGGTGGTCAGACCGAGTGCAGCAAAACCAAATTCGTGAAGCGTTTTTATAATTTTTTCGGCGTTTTCCTGATTAAGCCACACCCAAAAATCAAGGTCTTTGGTGTAGCGTGGATAGCCGTGTAATGCAACCGCATAGCCGCCAACGATGAGGTATTTAACGTCGTGGTCGTTTAATAATTTGATAAACGCGCGAAAATCCTCGTTCAGCACCATATTTCCAATCGTTATATTCCTGTCGGATGGTTTCCAAAGCCAAGATACGCTCTATGAATGGTCTTTCCAACCAGTAAAATACATCGTCTGGCTGCTCTGTTTTTTTGAACACCCGCACGAAGGTTCGGTCTATTTTGGCATTATTTGACATTCAATACTTTTGTTAAAGATACGAAATTTAAATTATCAACGCAAGCCTCGCCGCTTCAACGTCTCCACATATCGCCGCACATTCTGATTATGTTGCTCAAGCGTCTCACCGAAGTTGTGCAGACCATCATTTTCGCCAGTCGCTACAAAGTACAAATAATCGTTCTTTTCCGCATTCAAAACCGCGTCAATACTGGGGATGCTCGCCATACAGATGGGACCCGGCGGCAGTCCAGCGTTGAGATAGGTATTGTAAGGAGAATCAAAAAAAATGTGATAATTGGTGACGCGCGGCGTGTCGAAATCGCGGGTGGCAAACACAGCAGTCGGGTCGGCTTGCAAGCGCATCCCAATGCGGAGGCGATTGAGATAAACGCCCGCCATGCGTGGCTTTTCGGAGTTGGCGTTGGTTTCTTTTTCGACGATGGAAGCGAGTGTGTAAATCTGATTCGGGGTATAACCCATTGCTGCAGCTTTCGCCAAACGGTTATTTTTACTCCAAAACGAATCGTGTTCTTTGAGCATCCGTTCCATGAATTGTTGCGGCGTGGTATTCCAGTAAAATTCATACGTATTTGGAATAAAAACACTCATTAAACTATCTTGATTGTAACCAATTTCTTGTAAATAATCAGGATTTTGCAATAAGCCCCAAATCGTGGCAGAATCTGGCTCGATGAAACGGGCGGCTTTGGCAGCAACGTTTTCCACGAGGCGTTCGGTGGTCAACACGACTTTTACAGGTGCTTGACTACCGCCGCGCAAGTGCCGCACGAGCCGAATCATGGACCATCCGGGCTTCACCTCAAAGCGACCAGCACGCATCGGATTTTTCACGTAACTCATACGCTCGGCGAGCAGGCGAAACGTGCGCTCATTTTTAATAATATTTTTATTTTTTAAACTGTCCACGACTTGTTCAAACGTAGCACCCGTTGGCACGTACACGTAATTATCTTTAATGGAAAGCGGCACGGCTGCGCCAAAAATGTTGAAGTATAAAAATGCGGCGATAGCGACGCAAGTAATGGAAATGATAATGATTATAAATCGGGTGGAGGATTTCATAAAAAATGTTATTTGTGGATAGGGATTCGTGATTTAAAACTCGTGAAACGTGATTATCATTTTGAAATACGGCTTTCACAAATCTGGTTTCACAAATCACCAATTACGTTTAATATTGCTCCTGTTCATTCGGAAAATCACTTTCCTTTACATCTTTTATATAATGTTCAACGGCATTTGTTACTAAATCAAACATATCGAGATAACGACGCAAAAAACGCGGTTGAAAATCTTTGGTGATACCCAATAAATCGTGGGTCACTAACACTTGTCCATCCGTAAAATGTCCCGCGCCGATACCAATTGTTGGAATGACCAGACTTTCAGATACTTCTTTCGCTAATTGTGCTGGAATTTTTTCTAATACAATACCAAAACACCCCAATTCTTGTAATAACAGTGCATCTTCTTTTAATTTCTGTGCTTCAACTTCCTCTTTTGCTCGCACGGTGTAAGTTCCAAATTTGTAAATAGATTGTGGGGTCAAGCCCAAATGTCCCATCACTGGCACACCCGCGGAGAGAATTCTACGAATCGAATCCGCTACCTCTGCACCGCCTTCGAGTTTTACGCCGTGTGCGCCTGATTCTTTCATGATCCGAATCGTGCTTTCCAGCGCGGTTTTAGAATTTCCTTGATACGAACCAAACGGCAAATCCACGACCACAAATGCACGATTCACCGCCCGCACCACCGATGCTGCATGGTAAATCATTTGGTTGAGCGTAATGGGCAAAGTCGTTTCGTGTCCCGCCATGACATTAGAAGCGGAATCGCCCACCAAAATAACGTCAATACCCGCTGCGTCGAGCATCCGCGCCATCGAGTAGTCGTAGCCCGTGAGCATCGCAATTTTCTCGCCTTTGGCTTTCATGCCTTGCAAAATATGGGTGGTGATGCGTTTAACTTCTTTGTTTATAGACATGAGATGCCAGATTTTAGATGCCAGATACCAGATGCTGGACACCAAATAACCGATAACAAATAACAAATAACCAACTTTAAAGCGGGAAAGATAAGTAGGATTTGGAAAAATTTGTACAGTAGATTTTGGAAGGGCTTTTTTCAGAATGAATTTTTGTTTAAATTTGGAATCATTTAGAACAGTTTATGGCGAAAGATAAATTTCATGATATTGTAAAATTGGCGTTGGAGAAGGATGGGTGGACTATTACACACGATCCTTTGAGGCTGCTTGAAAAGAAAGAGCAGGTTTTAATTGACCTTGGCGCCGAAAAAATTATTATTGCAGAGAAGGATGCGGAGAAGATTGCTGTTGAAGTGAAAAGTTTTACAAAACCTTCCATCATTTACAGCTTTCATGAAGCTATCGGACAGTATATCAATTATTTAAGTGCCTTAAAAATAGCGGGTGAGCGGCGAGATTTATACTTAGCAGTTACAGAAGATGCCTACATAAGTTTAGAGAATAGAGTCGTTATTATGCAATCTCTGAAAGATTATCAGATAAAAATCTTAATTTTTGATTTGGAATCTAAAAACATTATAAAATGGATAAAATAAAACAGTATCAACATATTATAGTTGAGGTATTAAATGAGTATGCAAATTCATACGAAAGTAGTACTTCTCCTATTAAAGAGCAAGTGATCGCAGATGATAAAAACAATCATTTTATATTACTTTCACTTGGTTGGCAACAAAAGAAACACATTCACGCTTTGATTACGCATTTAGATATTATAGACGATAAAATCTGGATTCAGGAAGACACGACCGAAGTCGGCATCGCCAATTTATTAGTCGAAAAAGGCATTCCAAAATCAGAAATTGTATTGGCATATTTCACGCCGCTGCATCGAGAATATACAGAGTTTGCCGTTTCGTAACTACTATTTTCGTCCGCCACTTGTCACACAT
>CAZJXN010000147.1:0-13206 GCA_964549655.1 uncultured Saprospiraceae bacterium | reverse complement strand
GCGCCAGTTAATTGTACACAAATACTGGTGTCCCGACGAAGTGCTTGCCCGTTGAAAGTATAAATCTCGCCTTCACAAATCGTTCTTCTTTCTTGTACTAAAACCGTATCCAAAAACTGAATGGTAATGCAATGCAAAGAATCGCAGCCTGCCACCGCTCTGTAAGCTACACAAAAACTCGTATCGCGCGTAATCGGCTTTCCATTCCAACTAAAAGATTCCGTAGCGCAAAGCGTTCTTCGTTCTTGCGTTCGCACGGTGTCGCCTGCAAATAATTGGTAGGCAGCATTCGCTTGACAGCCATTTTTATCCGTGACCGTGACCGCATAATTACCAGCACTCAAATTATTTAATCTTCCCAATTCTCCATCACTGGGAGAGCCAGGAGGGGCTACCCAATCATACGTGTAAGGAGCCGTGCCGCCGGACGCATTTGCCA
Source organism: uncultured Saprospiraceae bacterium (assembly GCA_964549655.1). GTDB lineage: Bacteria > Bacteroidota > Bacteroidia > Chitinophagales > Saprospiraceae > JADJNW01. The sequence goes on along the minus strand of CAZJXN010000147.1, from coordinate 12,767 downwards.
TCAACTGTCCCGATGTGCCGCAAATCGTATCCGAATTGGCAGCCAAATTCACCCGTAAAGAATCTGGTTGTGTAATGCGAATGGTATCTACTAACTGGCAGCCACTTTGATCAGAAATTATAACCGAATAATTCCCAACCGCCAATCCATTTCTTATTGCCGTCGTATCTCCATTCACCCATTGATACCGATAAGGCGCAACGCCTCCTTTCGCCTCTGCTGTAAAAGAAATACCCGCATCCCCATGACATTTTAAGTAAATACTATCCTGTTCCAGTGCCAGATTATTTTGTAACTGAACACTTGTCGTAGCAATCTCGCCGACATAGCTGAGGGTATAGCCACGTACCCAAACTTCTCGGTTGCCATTCGTCGGAATCGCCTTGTTATTTTTGTAAAAGATACTGGATATAGCAACCTGAAAATCGTTATTGGTAGCAATACCTGAATTCACAATCTTTATACGAGTGGTGCCTGATCCAGTGACAGTGAGATTAGCCGCCGAAGAAGCAGTCAGATTTTCCAAACCTACATCCAAAATGCCATTGAGAGTAACGACGACCGAATCAATTGGTTCTTCGGAGTATACCTCCAAATCTCGATCGGCGATATAAACCGGCGCAATACAAACCGATGTTGGTCGAAAATCATATCGGCTGCCACCAGAGCTATTATTTTTATCTAAATCTACATAGACTTTACAGATAGGAGTAACGCATTCCTGCTGGGAAGCAGCACCCATGATGCGCAAAGGCGTTCGACACAGTTCATGAAGCGTTTTATTCTCAAAATCTAATTCATAGATAATACTTCCGGTACTATCTGTTCCTATGGCATAGGTAATAGTATTGTTACAGTCTCCTTGCAGGGTTGTCATTGCATGAATAAGAGGCGTACCCACCGGAAAAGTCATAACAACTCGACTATTCATCGGATTTCTAATGTCCACTTCGACCAGTGTATTCGATATTGTACTCAAATATAACTTACCTTGTCGAAAAGTTAAATCGCCTGCCGCCTGCATTGCTAGGGGCAAATCTCCGAGGTAAGTATAGGTCTCAGAAGCTCGATTATAGGTTGTAACTCCTTTCCCTGCACCATAAATCAGTCCATCAGTATGACAGCTCAACGCTGTGACATATTTATGATCTACAAATTGAAACTCACCTTGAAAACGCAGAAAATTTTGCTCAGGATAAAAAACAGCTAGTCCTTCATATGAAGATAAAAAAGAGTCTTTAATAGCGTAAGTAAACAATTCTCCACCAAATGGAATCGCAATATCACGAATATCGCGACCTTGTAGTTCATAAAAAATACTATCACGGCATGTTGCTATATCGTAAATACCCCATTGCACATCTCTGTAAAAAAAAAGCCCCTCACCAAGTGCATCCGTATGGAACGTAAAGTGCTGCCCCAACGACTCCCCACACCAAAAAATTTGTGCTACTATCAATAACCTTACTATTCTACCCATGCAAAATAAATTAATTATTTAATGCACCACCTTGTGAATACTAAAGTTACCGTTCTTATCAGTAATCTTTAGATAGTACACACCCAAAGATACATTGCTCTTGGTTTCAATCGTAAACTTATTTGCTCCTTTAACAGCATTAAACTGCTGGCTCAAAGTGTTGATACCAATTGCATTCAACAAATGAATATTGACCACACCTTCTTCTTCACTAATGTATTCAATATTAAGTATCTCTTTGAAAGGATTAGGATAAACCTTTACAGCGCCAATTTTAACTTCTTGTTCAGGCACTACTAACTTAGAAGCTGTTTGCTGCTGTTCGTCGTTAATGATAGTGGCTGTATTTATAAGGTTTTTTTCACTTGTTAGGTTCTTTCCCAAAAAAGCAGCAGACTTGATTTCTGGCTGATCTCCTCCTATTAAAAATGCCTCATCATCAGGTCTTAAAGCAATCGGCTTGGTAGAGCATATTTTATATTGCTGACATTCTTCTTTGCTTCTTAATGTTTGTCTTTTCTTCGATTTCTTGGTGATAGGGCAGTATTCATACACAGTACATTGATACTCATCTGGGGCATCAATTACACTCCAAATACATTCTGTTGCTTCCGATTTTCTGCTGAGTACTGTTTCTCGAATTCTACCAGTAATGGGATCTTTTACTAAACATACTTCTTCATAATGGCAGTCGCTACCTCCTGTTAATTGTCTAGTAATAATTGTTCCATCACAGATTGGATTACCTGATTGACCGCCGCAACTGTGCCCAGTCTGATTACAATCATCGCCTTTTTTCCTTAAGTTGTTGCCATTACTGCCTTTAGTTACATATATAGCTGTGTTTATTTCAGGATTATTAGGAAGAGACCCAAGTGGAAAAAAACACCCAACATCATAGTAACAATTACCTCCAATCTGAGTCTTAGCATTATAATTAATAATCTCAGTAGCATTTGGAATATTTGGAATGGTAATTGTACCTATACTTCTGGATCCGAATATACCTCTCCTACTTATATTAATTACCCCTCCTTCTGTGCAAGGGCTACTCTCACTACTCGGTTTATATATTAATTCATAGGTTTTAGGATTCTTTACACATTCAGGTCCACAAGCTTTTTTACAATCTAAATAATGTGTAAGAACTGAAATACCCGATAAATCTTGGCAGTTAGTTCCCATATCCTCATATTGTGGACTAGTAGCATCTACTTTTATCGTTTCGTAGAATTCATATTTTTCGCTATACGTACATCCTAGGAAATCACGAATAATGACATTCACTATTCCTTCATTATTTATTGTTAATTTTTCCTTATCATTTGGAGTAAAATTATAATTAGTTCCTGTTCGACCATAAGTAAATGATGCATCTGGTATAGGGTCCCCATCCCCAGCATACCAATCCAATGTGAATTTAAAGCCTCCATCATCATTATTCATGCCATTAAATATAGCTTCTCCGTATGCCCCCAATACACTTGCATCACTTGCTAAACCTTTAAATTCTAAACGACCGTTTTGTAAAGACCCACCAAAAAATCCATCATTAATACATTCATTCTCTTTCGCAATATCAAATTCTATATTGGGGCAGTTACAAGTTATATATTGACAATTCGTCGCTGTATTACCGGCACAATCAGTAACTGTAATACAGTATTCACCTTCAATCTGCAAATCGTTAATGGCTAGCTGATTTGAACTAAAGCCTTGTGGACCTGACCATTTATAAAAAATTGCTTTTCCTTTGGTAATCCTTGGACTAATCGAACCAGCTCCGTAAGCGCAAGGCACTACATCTTCTGGTCTAATTTCTATACTAAGAGTACCCCCTGGAACACAGCCCTCTATTTCTACGCTTGCAATAGCGGAACAACCCTTGATATCGGTAACACTGACAGTATATTTTCCTGGTGATAATCCAGTAATATCTCCATTAGCATCTACATTACCTACTGGCATACCACTACTATTCCGCCAACGGTAGGTATAAGGAGCCGTTCCACCTACCACCGATATATTTACAGCACCATTATTTTGCGGTGGTTGATTTTGTGTAACCTGCTCTACGACAATTTTTGGAATACCCGTTATGATTGTTCTACAAATAGTGTTTTCACAATCACGATCTTCCGTAATAGTAACGCAATAATTACCAAGAGGAAGATTATCAATATAGGCTCTACCTTGCCCGGAAAATTTAGTACTCGCACCATTACTCCATTTGTAGGTATATTTTCTAGCATCTGGTATATCAATATAAAATTCTGAAAGACAGCTAATGTTTTCTATAACTCCGGCTATATAATTAATACCACTCCCTTGTTCCAAAACAATGTCATCTGTTCCTTGGCAACCTCTGGCATCTGTTACCGTTACACTATAATTCCCAGCAGGAAGCGCATTCCAACTACTAATCATACCAGCATTAACGCTAATGTCATTAAACGTACTACCCGAGTTAGCCCAATAAGCATTAAAAGGAGGATAAGTAAAAGCTCCAGATGGCATTTTGACATACAATTCCTTAGTCTCTCCTTCACATACGTGCTTTCTTTCTTCGATAGATATATCAACTGGAGCATTTTGAATGAAGAAGTCCTTACTGTTTTTACACCCTCTATCGTCTGTTACTGTTACTGTGTAGGCACCAATTGAAACATTTTGAATTTGATTGGCTGTACCTATTTGTATCCCATTATTATCACTCCAGCGATACGTAAACGGATCCGTTCCTGTAGCTTTAACTTTAAGACTACCTACCCCATCATTTGTACATGGAATTAGGCTTTCTGCGAGAGAAATAATTACAGAAGGGTGGGTTTCAGATTTTGAGACAGTGAATGTTTCTGAATAAGAGCACCCCCATTCCTCTACGGTAACTGTATATTTTCCAGGGCTTACGTCTTTAATTGTATGACCAGCTATTCCATTGCTCCACATAGGAGTACCTCCTCTATTAGTAGAGATACCAATTACACTACCAATGCCATCATCTGTACATGCAGGAATATTTTTATTTAATGTTATTTGAATAGGTCCATTATCTCTCATATAAAACTGATATACCTTTCTTCTATTGCAGTGGTCAGTTACCGTTACTTTAAAATCTCCTCCTTCTGTAAGATTACCTATCTTTGGTACAGTAGTAAAGTTTGAATAATTTGGTCCATTCCATTGATAGGTGTATGGACGTGTACCACCAGATACCTTGAGTTCTACCATCCCTTTACCGTAAGGTCTACAAATACTTTGATAATCATTAATATCAACTGAAAAGGTGCTTGAAGTTGCAGGTATATTAACGTTTACTATTTTATTCTGCCCGCATTTGTCCGTCACTGTCACACTATAGTTTTGCCCAACTGCTAGATTACCTTTACAACCACCAGTACTCCCATCCGCCCAAAGGAAATTATAGTTTCGACCGCCTTCATCTATTTGTAAACAAACATCTGCTAGATTTATATTACATTGATAATTAATTTCTTGGATAGAGACACTGAAAGCCGCTGAAGATTGACAAAGATTGACAACGTGTACGTCATCTGTACCAGTCTGGGGAGTAGGAGACCAGGTACATTGTTCACTTAATTGAGGTAGAGGAGCGCACTGGGTTAGATTAGCACTAGCACTTCTAAGATCAAGTATAGTCTTACCATTAGCTACACCTGTAAATTCTATAGGAAAGTAGATATTGCCATTTGCTACTATGTTTGCTAGTTGATTAGCTTGATAGTCAAATTCCCATTGCTTATTATCCGTTGAGGTAGCAGTCGGGTTATATGCAAAGATGCCAGGTAAACTAATGCTTAATGACGACATTACTTTACTGGCAGTGGCTCTGATACGAATTTTCGCCTGTCCAGCAAGAATGGCATTATATGCCATTGAAGCAATCTCCTCCATACCACCATTGAATTTCAGGCAGTTATCTGCTTGCTTTTCCCAGTTACCACTATAAATGAGATATTCTACTTCGTTCACCACTGCATATACATTAACACTTTGTATATATGGGTAAGTAGCTTCGCCCTCCGTAGGGGCGGTCGAGAAACACTTTGTCGCCATACAATTATTGGCATCTGTCACTGTTACACAATATTCATTAGCAGGTAAATTACCAACAACTTGTCCTCCAAAGAAAATTTGACTCGGAGCAGGGGGATTTCCTTGTTTATTTTTCCATTGATAGGTATAGGGTTCTGTACCTCCATTAATAAGAACCCCAATATTACCGCCACTGATTGATGTACAAGTAGATCCTACTATCCCATCTATCATAAACCCACACAAAGGTATTGCAGTGGTGATAGTGCGCTTACACCCAAACCGGTCTGTTATCTCTACTTGATAATCTCCGGTGCAGAGTTCGGATATAATTATCTCACCTTCCACGCCACTGCGGCTGGAGGGGGTGGGACCAAAAACTTGTACGCTGAATGGTCCAGCAGTGCGCTCTGGGTCATCGCCTTTAGCGGTGAGCCGGATGCTGCCGTCGCAAGCACTACTGCTACTGGCAGGTGTAACCTGCTCAATACGGATGGTAGCCAGCGCCGCTTGGCTCGCTAATAATAAAGTGACTATGAACAAAGCCCTTAGGCTCCAGGTAAAAAGGTTCATCTGGTGTTGTTTTTTATTGCTTACTCTTAATTAAAAGTAAAGTCATTGAATATTTTTATGTGTAATAATCAAAAGCATGACATTACTGTATTACTATTCATAGCTGGCTTTCAATTTTCTGTATTTCTTTTTCTAATTCTTTCTTTTTATCATTATCATCTTCATAAACCATTGCATCTTTTAAAGGGAGAGCCATATCTCCATAAGGATTGAGGTATTGTCGAACTATGTTTACAGCTTTTAAAACTATAGGTTTGTGAAGGTTAGTAGCATATTCTATTACTTTACTTTGTTCTATTTCATAACCCAGAGCATGAATTCTTCTAAAGATTTCAATTACACGGTCACCTACAACATCTATACCTGCATTTAGGGAATTTTCGATTATATCAAGTGATTCTCTAAGAAGTGTATATTTTTCTTCAATACTCATTTGCTGGTATTCTGCCGAGTGAAATTTTCTTTCAACCTCCTCTAGTTTTTTTCTTTGGTCTATTGCGTATCCTGTTATTATCTCGTCTCTGACCTTTGCAGCATGATGCCGAGAAGCTTGTTTCAAGGCTTCTAATTCTTCGGGCGTCATTTTCGCACGCTTTTCCGCAGCTTCTTTTTGAGCTGCTTCATATGCTTCTTGCATTCTTTTTTTTATTTCTTCTCTTTCTTCTTTTGTCATGCTATTTTTCTTTTAAAAATATTTTGACAATCACGTTTCCTTGACTATCAGTAAGGCTTGCTAGTTAGGTAATCTTCCACTAAGGAGGAGTAATAAATTAATTACTATCATTTTCTATAAATCTTACTGTACTCCAATGACATGTACAGAAATAAAAGCCCTCTTCATGTAGTTCAATTTTCTCAATTTTTATCGGGATTAATTCTAGGTTTCCTATACGCTTACCCATTTTTATTTCAACTTCATTAAAATGAATATCTCTGCATCTTTCACTCACTAATTCATAGCCTTTTATTTTCAATTGACTTACTAAGTTTTCTATGGGTTCACAAACTTCACACCCCTCAATTTTTCGTTTCATTATTGTAAATTGATTATGTTACCAGTAGGAGTAACATTATTAGCAAAATTGTCTACAAAAGCTTGGTAAGCTCCACCAGCACCATGTTGGGGATTTTCAAGAGTTTTGGATATTGCTATTTTAATGTTGCCAGTTATTTGATATTCAGCCATTTGAGTTCTGTATCCAAAAGTAGGATGAGGTTCAACTTGCAAGCTTTCCCATACTTTTACTTTATCAAAGTTCGAACCAGTTATTGTCTCGTAGGGAGTGTAGAAGTTTGACTGACCTGGAATTCCTCCATAAATTTTACTACCTACTGGAATTTCAACAACTATCCAATTATCAATTCCGGGGTAAGCTCCACTACCTTGTGCACTAGAAGCTGTTTGAAGTAAATCATTATCAACACTAGCCTTAGTATTTAATCCAGTTTTCGTGTTAAATGAGGTGATTTCCTCCAAATCATTAATAAATTTTTCTTTTGCAGTAAGTGATGAAATACTCTCAAGTTTGTTTTTAAGAGATGTAAAATCATCTGAGGAATTAGCAATATAATCATCAATTTTCGTAAGATTTAGCGGATTCTTTCTAAGTAGTGAATAATCAGCCAAAGCATTCCACGCTTTAACCAACTCCGGCTTAGTCTTAAATGCATTCAACAAGTCAACATTACCTGCCAAATCATCGAACAATTGAGTCAGCTTCGCATTATCCAACCCCGCCTCATCCGCATATTTCCATATTTTAGTAATATCAATATCGTCAATTATATTTAGTGCAAATTTGGCGTTGCTTTGATTCGTTGCTATAAATTCATCAAGCCACTTTGCATACTTTGTTATTTGGTCATCAGTCATTCTCAAACGGTTAGCTCCGGCTATTACTTCTTCAGCACTTCTAGCGGCATTGACTATATTTCCTCCCTCGTCGGTATAGCGTACGATTACTCCTAAAGATTCTAATACTTTACCTCCGATTCTTGCAAACAATTTCCCTGCTTTGTAAAATACATCTACGCCGGGTCCGCTAGTAGCTAAAGTAAGCGTACCATCTACAGTGTTACCTTCCAAAAAGTACCAAGCTGCATTCACATAATCCGCAGGTTCAAAAACAATTCCAATAATATCCAATATCGTATGCCCGGACGCTATTATACCATCTTTTAGGTCATACAACATTTTACTGAGCAGGTTCCATTCTTCAAATCCATTAGTAAGTTGTAATTGTCCATCACATAGCATTCGGTAATAAAGGTAAGTACCATTACTTTGAGGTTGGACGTATATGTTTTCGGTATCTCCATTCGTGTTTCGTACATACATCACCCACCCTGTAATCTGACCTAATGGAAGTCTTTGAAGGTCAATCCGAAAAGGTCTGTTGTAGCCTTCTTCGGTTATGACACCATTACACAGATATAGAACATCATCTACATCTTTTATTTTGGTGAGTATGTTACTCTCGAAGTCCTCAACCAATTCACCTGTTCCTATAGCGTCGGCTGTTTTTGTTTTCGTCGAGTAGTCATAGAGCACATTTTGAATGATGTAACGCGAGGCAGGACAAGGTACATTATCAAATTCCCCAAGCCACGCAGGAGTTTTATCTGGAGGTATTTTAGTAATATCAAAAGTGTATCGCTTTCCAGTAAATTTTTTATACCCTGAAAATCTACTACCACCGCCACAAGTGTATGCTCTGTAAATCCCTTTATTGACACCTGTATGTACAGTAAATCCAGTCAGTGCGCGCTCATCAATCAATCCCTCGAATCTATCTCTGATTCCAAACCTTGGAGTGGATTTAGCAGGTAACCAAACCGGCAAACCACTAGGCGATATACCAACAATGGGAGAATCGGACTGGCAGGGCAGTTGGTCTGGTATTAACTCTAAATCTCCAGTAGGATAAATTGGTGCTAACGTTACTCCATTAGGGCTTGGAGTTGTTTGCACTGGCGGAATAGTATCTATGTAAGCAGTGGTTGCCTCGTTAATGATAAAAGAAAGTAGTTTTTCGGAGCTAGAAGCCAATCCATAGTTATCAGGATCTTGACCTAATTTATCTAAGAGGTAATTGAAATACTCTGTTTGTAAGCTGCCGCCTTGTCCTTCTTGTCCGAAGCCTCTCACATATAAGCAATCATTATCGCCTGCTCCATTATATAAATGCATCCATATACCCACACCGCTACTAGAGAAGTCTCCTTTATTTTGTCCATAAAAGCCAGGCTTACAGAAGCTATTATTATTGGTTATTAATCCTTTAGGCGTTAGTCCACAGGCATTTTCGCCAAGCTGTGCTTCTAGTAATAAAGCTAATTGCTCGGTGGTCATACTCTCGCCAGTTACAGTTTGAAAAGAAAATTCTGCACCTGGTGCTTGATTATCTACTGCCCCGTTGTTTTTTTCAAGGTCAGTTCCTCCTTGTTTAAGTGCGCCTGGACGGGTAACCGTAATCGGAATGCAGACAAACCCTTGACTTTCCAACGTTTGTTTAATACCATCTCCATTTTCTTGACTTTCTACTTTAGCCGAACCCACTGACTTGCACCCTTCCGCATCGGTGATCGTAAGGGAATACGTCCCAGCTTCGCTTACCATGATTTTATGAGGTGTGCCAGCAATGGCTTCAAAGTTGCCATCCACACTATTCCACTCGTATGTACCTGGTTCCTGTGGGGCAGATAGTTCTATTTCTTGCCCTTCGCAAATAATTGCTGGGCTAGGTTGTATTTGTATTGATTTATCTTCCGTTTCTGCTATTTCTATAGTGGCTGTTCCTTTACAGTTGTTATCTTCTATAACGGTAACTTGATACTTTCCGGGCTGTGTAATTGCTACCGAAGCGGTACTTCCACCAAATGCAATAGGTTGTCCCTGCGCATCTATTCTTGCCCAATTGTAGGTAACAGGAAGAGAATAGTTTCCACCTACAGTCAGTGTGATTGGGCTTGGCGAGCAAATAGAAGGTTTGCTGCTTCCGATCCCTAACAGGAATGCTTCGGCTGTGATTTTAAATTCATCGGCTGAAATACAACCGGTTTCAGTGTTAGTTACGGTGACTTTATAGTCACCTGGATACTCAATATTTATGGTAGAAGTAGTAGCTCCATTTGACCAATTGTAGGCTAATTCACTTCCTGTACTATTTACTGATACACGTAGCATCACTACATCTCCCTCACATATATAATTACTTGATCCCCTAATATTCGCATCCAAAAGTTCTAATTCAACTTGCTCCGAATCTGATTGCTGACAACCTGTGGTCTCGTCTGTCACAGTGAGTCCATAATTAAGTGTTTGACTAACTGTAATAGAAGGTGTAGTTGCTCCTGTTGACCAATGATAGGTGTAATTTGGATTGTTGTCGGTAATAGCTTGTAATTTTACAGAACCACCAGGCTCACAAATAGCAGCATTATTCGGAGATATAGTAAGGGGAATAGATTGAATTTCTACCAGATATTCTTTGTCAATAACCACATTTCCATCGTAATCAGTGACCACTAATCTATATAGTGTTGTTGTCTTTGGTTCCGCTCTAGTCTCACTACTTTCTTTATTTGCTAAATCAGTATCGGGAAACCATTTTACACAGTAATCTAGATTTGTAGGCTCCCCAATATCTTCATAGGTCTTGCATTGTAAAAGATTGGTAGATTTCCTTAACTCTACTGGATTATTTTCGTATTCTCGTTCACAACCGTTGCCCGCTACGACGACATAATAATCTCCTTCTTCCAATTCTCTAAAAACTGGCAGTGATTTTGCGGTCACACCACCATCTATACTATATTGATAAGATTTGTTATCTGATGACTTGATGTTAATAGCACCCTTTACATAAGCCGGTTGAGTAATATCCAAGGTATAAGGTGCCACCCCACAATCTGTGTCATCGCAATCAATAAACCCATCCTTATCATTGTCTTTATTGTCTCCACATAATTCTATGCAAAAGGGTTTTAAAAGTGATATTGGATTATTTTCGTAAAATTGAACACATCCACTTTGTGTATTTTTTTTCACTAGAAAATACCTTCCCAAAGGCAAACTATCAAATTGTATCGCTGTTTGCCAGCTTGCACCATTGTTGACGCTATATTGATAATCACTTATACTATCTGCTACGAATTGAATACTTCCTCTATAAATCGTATCACCGCAATACGGCTGAATAACATTTACCTCATAAGGTGCTACCGCACACACCGGGTCATCGCAGTCTATTCGTCCGTTGCAATCATTATCGAGGCTGTCTCCGCATATTTCTGCGCTGGTCAGTCTTGCGAGTGTTACTGGGTTACTGGAATAGTTGGTGAAGCACTCGGTATTCTTATTTTGTATTACAATACGGTAGCTGCCAGTATCGAGGTTGCTAAAGGCATTAATGTTTTGAAACGTAACTCCACCATCAATACTATATCTATAGAGTAAGCTATCAAGTGGATAGACAGATAACTCACCATTTATGAGCGCACAGCCGCTTAATTGTATCGCCACTACACTATCTATCACTGGAGCCAACGGCGCAGCTACTCGTATCGGCTCGCTGCTATAACCAAGTACACATACAGAATCTAAATAGCTTCCATAGCGTACATACACATGATAATTGGCAGGCGCTAATCCCGTAAACTGATTGGAGGTTTGCCATTGCCCGTTTTCGAGGCGGTATTCTAAAGGTTTATTTCCACTGGCAGTAATGGTGATAATACCATCATTGATCGTACACTTCGTAGTGGCAGTAGCTGTGATTTGAGAAATATTAATCGGTACAAATGCTTCAATCACTACCGGCATGGCATAACGCTTCACGCAGCGCGTGTCGGTCTTGTACCGCACGGCTATCTGGTACGTACCGGCAGCGAGATTGGTAAAGCTGGAGCTGTCACTCCAAGTGCTGCCGTCATTAATGCTGTATTGGAGTGCAAGGCTTTCGGTAGTGGAGGCTGTTATTTGTATCGCGCCACTGTTATTGGTACAGTTTCGGTTGGAGATTGCACCGGTTATAGTGATGTCGGCACGTTTGGGTAGATTGACAGTCGTGCTACTGATACATTTACCCCCATTAGCCGATACTTCTACCACATAATTGCCACTACTCAGGTTAGAGAAAATGTTACCTGCGCCCCAGGCACCTCCATTGATTCGATATTGATACGAGAAAATACCATTGGTAGAAGTGATGGTTAGTCTGCCGTCATTGTCATTACAAAAAGAAGCAGGATTGGCATTGATAAGGACAGAGATACCTGTACCGGCATTCGCCGGTTGCAGCGTGACGGTTGTACTTGCACCCGCGCTCCCATTCGGCAATTGACACCCACTTACTTTGTTTCTTACTTTCAAGGTGTAAGTACCGGTCGCCAATCCTCCAAATACATTGCTATTCTGCCAGCTTACGCCGTTGTCTTTAGAGTATTCCCAGTCCGCCGGGTTGCCGCTGCCACCACCGTTATTGACCGCCAGCACCGTGATGCTACCATCGCTGTTATAGCAATAGGTAGGTGCCGTACTGGTGATGCCTTCTATTTTCGGCATATTACAATCCGGGTCGGCGCAGTCTATCAGGCTGTCTAAGTCATTGTCTATGCCATCGCCACATATTTCCTGGCACAGTACGCGCCGCAGCAC